>CAIYFE010000330.1 GCA_903925445.1 uncultured Burkholderiales bacterium
GCGGCAGCACGGTCAGCGTGATGCTCTCCAACACGCCCGAAATGGTCGAAGCGCATTACGCTGTGCCGGGTCTCAATGCGGTGCTCAACACCCTCAACACGCGTTTGGATGCGCAGTTGATCGCTTGGCAAATCAACCACTGCGAAGCCAATGTGTTGATCACCGACCGTGAATTCGCCCACATCGTGGCGCCTGCTTTGGCGATGTTGAAAAACGAATTCAAACGCGAGGTCACCGTCATCGATGTGTGCGACAGCGAATTCACTGGCGCCGGTGATCGCTTGGGTCAACTTGAATACGAATCTTGGATCGCCCATCACAAGCCGATGGCCTTGCACGGACCGCAAGACGAATGGGATGCCATTGCCGTGAGTTACACCTCTGGCACCACGGGCGATCCCAAAGGCGTCGTCACGCATCACCGCGGCGCCTACCTCAATTCGGTCAGCAACGCGGTGACTTGGAACATGCCCAACTTCCCCAAATATTTGTGGACCTTGCCCATGTTCCATTGCAACGGTTGGTGTTTTCCGTGGACGGTGGCCATGTTGGGCGGCACCCATGTGTGTTTGCGCCGCGTCGATGCACAGCACATCTTGCAAGCCATGGCCGAGCACCAAGTGGACCATTACTGCGCGGCACCCATCGTGCACAACTTGCTCATCGCGGCGCCCCCAACCATGCGCGAAGGCATCACCCAAAAAGTCAAAGGCATGGTCGCTGGCGCTGCGCCGCCTGCCTCCATGATCGAGGGCATGGCCAAGCTGGGGTTTGACATCACCCACGTCTACGGGTTGACCGAGGTGTATGGCCCTTCATCGGTGGCCGTCAAACGCGATGCTTGGGCAGCTCAAGACTTGTCAGAGCAAACCCGTTTGAATGGTCGCCAAGGTGTGCGCTACCCCATGCAAGAAGGCATGACTTTGCTCGATCCCAAAACCATGCAAGCCCTGCCCGCCGATGGCGAAACGATGGGTGAAATCATGTTCCGAGGCAACGTCGTGATGAAAGGTTATTTGAAAAACCCCAAAGCGACCCAAGAAGCTTTTGCAGGCGGTTGGTTTCACACCGGCGACTTGGCGGTGATGGAGTCCGATCGTTACTTGAAGATCAAAGATCGCAGCAAAGACATCATCATCTCGGGCGGCGAAAACATCAGCTCACTCGAAGTCGAAGACGCGCTGTACCGCCACCCCGCGGTCTTGGCCTGTGCGGTGGTGGCCAAGCCCGATGACAAATGGGGCGAAACGCCGGTGGCCTACATCGAGCTCAAAGCAGGCAGCACTGTCACGCAGCAAGACTTGATCGAGCATTGCAAATCGCTGCTGGCTGGCTACAAAGTCCCGCGCGATATCCGCTTTGAAGACATTCCCAAAACCTCGACCGGCAAGATTCAAAAATTCCAGCTGCGCGAGCGCGCACGCGGACACTGAAAGCCTTGGCCATGAGCACGCCAGAACCCTTTGTCAACGTCAGCCGTGACGACCGCGGCGTGGTGCGACTCGAACTCAACCGCGCGCAAGCCTTCAATGCACTCTCGCGTGACATGCTCAGCGCGCTGCAACACGAACTCGATGCGCTGGCGCACGACGAAACTCTGCGCGTGTTGGTGATCAGCGCCACGGGCAAAGCTTTTTGCGCGGGTCACGACTTGCGGGAAATGCGCAACTCACCGTCGATGGACTTCTACCAAGCGCTGTTCTCGCAATGCAGCCACATGATGATGTCGCTGCGCCGCTTGCCCGTGCCTGTGATGGCTCAAGTCGATGGCATCGCCACAGCGGCAGGC
This sequence comes from uncultured Burkholderiales bacterium, assembly GCA_903925445.1. GTDB lineage: Bacteria > Pseudomonadota > Gammaproteobacteria > Burkholderiales > Burkholderiaceae_C > Limnohabitans. Next base: position 1,790 of record CAIYFE010000330.1, read on the forward strand.
TGCCAACTGGTGGCCATGTGCGATTTGGCGGTGGCAACACGCACCTCCAAATTCGCTGTCAGCGGTGTGAACTTGGGCTTGTTTTGCGCCACGCCCAGCGTGGCTTTGTCGCGCAACGTGTCGCAAAAAGCAGCGTTTGAAATGTTGGTGACGGGCGACTTCATCAGCGCCGAACAAGCCTTTGCCAAAGGCTTGATCAATGCGGTCACCGAACCACAAGCCCTAGCAGCTGAGATCGAGCGCTTGATCGAACGCATCTTGGCCAAACCGCGTGTGGGCATTGCGATGGGCAAATCGCTGTTCTACCAGCAACTTGAAATGCCCATTGAAGCGGCTTACCAAAGCGCCGAGCAAACCATGGCTTGCAACATGATGGACGCCACAGCACTGGAAGGCGTGCAAGCCTTCATCGACAAACGCCCTCCCAACTGGTGAGCCTTGACGCTCAGTAGCGGTAGCGGTCGTCCAATATTTTTTGAATGCGTTGGTGAATCTCAGGGCAATGAAGGATCACCCGAGATGTCAAACGATGCATGGCGCGGTTGATGTCGATGATGCCAAAGTCATCTTTGTAGCCATCCACGCAGGTATCGATCACCACTTTGACTTCTTTGCCGGGCTCCACGTCTTCGTACAAGTCTGACTCTTGCACCAAAGCGCAGAAGGTCGAGCCATAAAAACCCAAGTTGTATTCGTTCAAGATGCCCAGCAAGGGCTCCAAGGTGTCCATGCCAAAAGCCAAGGGCGTGTCCAAACGGATGCGCAAAATTTGATGGACCTCGTCGGCCTCCAGGGTGGTCTTGAGCGGCCCGTTGTCGTAGGGGTAGTAAGCCGCGTAGTGCGGCGCATCGACTTCCAGTTGCAACGCGTATTGCGTGACGGTTGTGTTGCCGTCGTCGAAAAACTCGGTGCTCATTTCAATGTCATTGAGATGCAGCATCGCCATCACGCGCTTGGTCAAATGCTGCACGCGCACCGTGCGTTGCGAGCCGTCGTCGTCGGTGATGACAACCCGCCACTCCTCGTCGTAGCGCTCGACAGGAATCAACTCTTTGAGGGTGGGCGGCTTGTGCTCAGACATACGACTCAGAAGAATTACGTTTTGTAGCTGGGATCCAAGCGATCAAGTTTGCGAATCAGACTGGGCCAGACAAAAGCGCCACCCAAGCCATCGGTTTGAACTTGCATGGCTTTGGCTGTGCCTTCTACGATGCGCGGATCAACCGGCACCAACTCGCCACCGGCTTGCGCTGAGACCTGAATTTGACAGGCCGACTCGAACACATACATCGACAAAAACGCATCGGCCACGCTGCGCCCCACCGTCAACAAGCCGTGGTTGCGCAAGCATAAAAATGTTTTGTTGCCCAAGTCTGCTTGCAAACGCGGCTTTTCATCGGGGCGAAACGCCACCCCTTCGTAGGCGTGGTAGGCCAGCGATGCCAACACAAACGTGCTTTGCTGTGAAATGGGCAAGACGCCACATTTTTGAGCCGCCACCGCCACGCCAGCGCGTGTGTGCGTGTGCAAGACACATTGGGCGTCTTCTCGCACTTCATGCACGGCGCTGTGAATCACAAAGCCTGCGGGGTTGACAGGGAAAGCAGATTCGGAAACTTTGTTGCAATCTTTGTCCACGCGGATCAAAGAAGAGGCGGTGATTTCATCAAACATCAAGCCATAGGGGTTGATCAAAAAATGATGCTCAGGCCCAGGAATGCGCACACTGATGTGGGTGAACACCAAATCACTCCAACCATACAAAGCCACCAATCGATACGCAGCAGCGAGATCGCAACGCAGTTGCCACTCTTGGTCTGACACTTTGTTTTGCAAAGAAGGAATGTGCATGTTTTGTCTCCAAATTATTTTTAAAA
>CAIYFE010000331.1 GCA_903925445.1 uncultured Burkholderiales bacterium
ATGCCGTACTTTTTGATCGCCTCAGCCACTTTTTCAGCGGGCAAAGAGCCTTCTTCGCTCAAGGCTTTGAGTGCCGCAATCACGATGTAATGGCGGTTGATTTCAAAGTGCTCACGCAGTTTGCTGCGGAAGTCGGAACGACCAAACCCGTCGGTGCCCAACACTTTGTAAGTGCGGCCTTTGGGAATGAACGGACGAATCTGCTCTGCATAAGCCTTCATGTAATCGGTCGATGCGACCACCGGTCCAACATAGGGCTCCAACTGTTGCGCCACAAACGGCACTTTGGGCGTCTCGGTGGGATGCAGCAAGTTGTAACGCTCGGCATCTTGACCATCGCGGGTGAGTTCGTTAAAGCTTGGGCAGCTCCACACGTTGGCGGCAACGCCCCAATCGGCGGCGAGCAAGTCACGCGCCGCCATGGATTCGCGCAGGATGGTGCCCGAGCCCAGCAAGTTCACGCGCGGCGCTTTTTTGGCGCCCTCGCCTTGTTGCAGCAAATACATGCCTTTGATGATTTGTTCTTCGGTGCCCGCTTTGAGGCCTGGCATCGCATAGTTTTCATTCAACAGCGTCAAGTAGTAAAAGACGTTGTCTTGCTTCTCCACCATGCGCTTCAAACCGTGATGCAAGATGACACCGACTTCGTGGGCAAAGGTGGGGTCATACGACACACAGTTGGGAATGGTGTTGGCCATGATGTGGCTGTGACCATCTTCGTGTTGCAAGCCTTCGCCGTTCAACGTGGTACGACCCGAGGTGCCGCCCAACAAGAAACCACGCGCTTGCATGTCGCCCGCCGCCCATGCCAAGTCGCCAATGCGTTGGAAACCAAACATCGAGTAGTAGACATAAAACGGCACCATGATGCGGTTGCTGGTCGAGTAGCTGGTAGCGGCGGCAATCCAGCTCGACATACCGCCGGCTTCGTTGATGCCTTCTTGCAAAATTTGACCGGCTTTGTCTTCTTTGTAATACATCACTTGGTCTTTATCGACCGGTGTGTATTGCTGACCTGCGGGGTTGTAAATACCGATTTGACGGAACAAGCCTTCCATCCCAAAAGTGCGGGCTTCGTCCACCAAAATTGGCACCACGCGAGGACCCAAGGCTTGGTCGCGCAGCAATTGCGTCAAGAAACGCACATAGGCTTGGGTGGTCGAAATTTCGCGACCTTCGGCCGTGGGTTCCATGACCGATTTGAAGGTATCGAGCGATGGCACGGTAAAGCTCTCGTCGGCTTTGGTGCGGCGATGTGGCAAATACCCTCCCAGCGCTTTGCGGCGCTCGTGCAGGTATTGCATTTCAGGCGTGTCATCGGCCGGTTTGTAAAAAGGCACTTTGGACAATTCGCTGTCAGGCACCGGAATGTTGAAGCGATCGCGCATGTACTTGATGTCTTCGTCCGTGAGCTTTTTGGTTTGGTGCACATTGTTCTTGCCCTCACCGGCTTTGCCCATGCCAAAACCTTTAACCGTTTTGATGAGCAACACCGTGGGTTGACCTTTGTGATTGACCGCGGAGTGATAAGCCGCATAAACCTTTTGAGGATCATGGCCGCCGCGTTTCAAGGCCCAGATTTCGTCGTCGCTCATGTGCGAGACCATCTCGAGCGTGCGTGGATCACGACCAAAGAAATGTTTGCGCACGTAAGCGCCATCGTTGGCTTTGAAGGCTTGGTAATCGCCGTCCAAGGTTTCCATCATGATCTTGCGCAAAGCACCGTCTTTGTCGCGGGCCAAAAGTTTGTCCCACTCGTTGCCCCACAAGAGTTTGATGACGTTCCAGCCAGCACCACGGAACTCGCTTTCGAGCTCTTGCACAATTTTGCCGTTGCCCCGCACTGGACCGTCCAGGCGTTGCAAGTTGCAGTTGATCACGAAGATCAAGTTGTCCAAACCTTCTCGCGCGGCCAAACCGATCGCTCCCAAGGACTCAACTTCGTCCATCTCGCCGTCGCCACAGAACACCCACACTTTGCGGTTTTCGGTGTTGGCGATGCCACGGGCATGCAGGTATTTCAAAAAGCGCGCTTGGTAAATCGCCATCAATGGGCCCAAGCCCATCGACACGGTAGGGAACTGCCAAAACTCAGGCATGAGTTTGGGATGGGGGTAGCTGGACAAACCTTTGCCGTCCACCTCTTGGCGGAAGTTGAGCAACTGCTCTTCGGTCAAACGACCTTCGAGGTAAGCACGGGCGTAAACGCCAGGCGATACGTGACCTTGGATGTACAAACAATCGCCGCCGTGGTTTTCGCTCTCGGCGTGCCAAAAGTGGTTAAAGCCCGCGCCAAACATGTGCGCCAACGAGGCAAATGAGCCGATGTGCCCACCCAAGTCGCCGCCGTCTTCGGGGTTGTGTCGGTTGGCTTTGACCACCATGGCCATCGCGTTCCAGCGCATGTAGGCGCGTAGGCGCTCTTCAATTTCGATGTTGCCGGGGCAATGCGCTTCTTGATCGGGTTCGATGGTGTTGACGTAACCGGTGTTGGCAGAAAACGGCATGTCAATGCTGCTCTCGCGCGCGTGTTCGAGCAATTGCTCTAACAAAAAGTGGGCACGTTCTGGCCCTTCAGCGTTGATGACGGCGGACAACGCGTCCATCCACTCACGGGTTTCTTGACTGTCAACGTCGTTGGCAGCGAATGTACGCAGATCACTGGGCTGTGCTGACATGCTTGTCTCCTTTTAATTGCACAAGGTTTTTATGAATGTACCGAAGTTTCGCATATTTTTTCCAAATTTCAAATAGCGATCTTCAATTTCTTATTGTGAAATTTGAAGAGAAAACCCAATCGAATCAAGCTAAACTGACAAATTCATGTTTAAAAAACTACTCAGCACCCTTTCTCACCCCTTGGTCGCGCGCTGGCGAAGCTGGTGGCGCAGCCAAAGTCCCAGCAAACAAGACCGTTTCGCCTTGATTGGCCCGATTGTGGCGGTGTTGTTGTTTTTGATCGCCATCACCACCGCGCTGGCTTACTTGAAGTACGAGGAAATCGATCGCGAGCAAGAAATCGTGCGCCGAGATGTGGAATATGCGCAACAAAGGCTGCGCATCCGGCTGCTGGAACGCCAAGAACAGGTCATGCGCATGGCGCGCGACATTGCCAACAACGAGACCAATCTGAAAAGTTTCAATGCCGATGCGCGTGCATTGCTGGCGCAAAGCCCTGAAATTTCAACCCTGACTTGGATTGACCCCAACAAACGCGTCAAAGCCTCTTACTCAAGCGCCAGCGCCAATCCGGCCTTGATGCGCAACCCAGGCGAGCAGCTGACACGCACCGAGGTGAAAGACACTTTCGATTTGGCGCATGCCCTGTTGCAGCCTGTGTATTCGCAACCTTTCAAGTTGACAGAAAAACAGCAAGCGCCGATTCACCAAGTGCAGCTTCAAGTTCCCATCGTGAGCAAAGGTCTTTTTTGGGGCGTTTTGGCGGTGGACTACACGCTGGACGACATCATGCGTTTTGCCGTGCCCAATGAAATTGTTTTGAAATACGCCGTGTCTTTGCGCGATGTTGAAAACCACATCTTGGCTGGGCAAAGCAGTCAGCCCAAACACAAAGTCACCGAGGTACTTCCTTGGCTCAAACACACCAACGAATACGACGTACCGGTCACACCCGTGGGCTATGCGTTGTCGCTGCACGCACAAGCCTACCGTGTCTCACCGGGGGTCATTGGCAATGGCGTGTTTTGGTTGGTCACCGTGTTGAGTTTGATGACGACTTGGATGTTGATTGGCACTTGGCGCCATACGCGCCGACGCGTCCAAGCTCAGCAAGCCTTGATTGCCGAGACCAACTTTCGCCGCGCCATGGAAAACTCCATGCTCACAGGCATGCGCGCTTTGGACATCAAAGGTCGCATCACTTACGTCAATGCAGCTTTTTGCCAAATGACCGGCTGGAGCGAAGCCGAATTGGTGGGGTGCGTCCCGCCATTTCCCTACTGGCCCGAAGATGACCGCGAACTTTTAGAACAACGTTTGCTGGAAGAGTTGACCGGCAACACCAGTGCCAGCGGTTTTCAGGTTCGGGTCAAACGTAAAAACGGCACGGTGTTCGATGCGCGCTTGTATGTTTCGCCCTTGGTCGATGCCATGGGCCAACAAACCGGTTGGATGACATCGATGACCGACATCACCGAGCCCAACCGCATTCGTGAACAGTTGTCTGCCGCACACGATCGATTCACCACCGTGCTAGAGGGCCTGGATGCTTCGGTGTCCGTGGCGCCTTTGGGCTCGCAAGAATTGTTGTTTGCCAACAAGCTCTACCGCCAATGGTTCAACGCCAGCACAGCAGGCCATCTGAATTTGGTGGCGCAAGCCGGCATGGCGACCCAAAGTGTGCAGTCCAGCAGCGAAGAAGAAATGGACAACCCATTGGTGGGATTTCCCACCAACGAGATGACCGAGGTGCAAAGCAAAAACGCTGAGCTCTACGTGCCTGAACTCAACAAATGGCTGGAGGTTCGTTCGCGCTACCTCAATTGGGTGGACGGTCGCTTGGCGCAAATGGTCATTGCGACCGACATCACGCCGCGCAAACAAGCCGAAGAGCAAGCTCAAATTCAAACCGAACGCGCGCAAGCCGCCAGCCGTTTGGTCACGATGGGCGAAATGGCCTCCAGCGTGGCGCATGAACTCAATCAACCATTGACCGCCATCAACAATTACTGCAACGGCATGGTCTCGCGCATCAAATCAAAAAACCTGAGCGAAGCCGACATGCTCACCGCGCTTGAGAAGACAGCGCACCAAGCCCAGCGGGCGGGGCAAATCATTCAACGCATTCGCAGCTTCGTCAAACGCAGCGAACCCAACCGCAGCTGGTCCGAAGTCGCGCCCATGGTGGCTGAGGCCGTCGAATTGGCCAATCTGGAGCTCAAGCGCCGCCATGTTCGACTGACGCAACACATCGCCGCCAAGCTGCCCCGATTGCTGGTGGACCCGATCTTGATCGAGCAAGTCCTCATCAACCTGATGAAAAACGCGGCTGAATCGGTGGACATGGCCAACCGTGCGCAACATTTGCGCGATGTCACCTTGCAGGTGCAAACCAGCCAAAAAGAATCGCAAGAAGTCGTCGAATTCATCGTGACCGACACGGGTCGCGGTTTAGCGCCCGAGGTGTTGGAACATTTGTTTGAAGCTTTCTTCTCCACCAAGGCTGAAGGCATGGGAATTGGGCTGAATTTGTGCCGCAGCATCGTCGAGTCCCACCAAGGCCGGATGAGTGCGGAGAACCTTTACAATCAAGGGTTGTTGACGGGCTGCCGCTTTTCCTTTTGGATTCCCGCCCGTTGAAGTCGGAGCATCTGCATGAGTTTGATTCCTAAAAAAGGTACGGTCTATGTTGTCGATGATGACGAGGCTGTGCGCGATTCCCTGCAATGGCTACTTGAAGGCAAAGACTATCGCGTCCGCTGCTTTGATTCAGCCGAAGTCTTTTTGAGCCGTTACGACGCCCG
>CAIYFE010000332.1 GCA_903925445.1 uncultured Burkholderiales bacterium
AAATTTTTAGCCAATTTGTGCGCCATCTTGGCCGGCTCGCTGCTGACCGTGATCACGCTGGTGACCTGCGGCAATTTGATTTTGCGCAACACCACAGGCGACTCGATGGCGGGGGCATTTGAAATCACCGCCATGACGACGGGCGCTGCGATTGCTTTGTTCATGCCTTTGTCGCAAATTCGACAAGGCCACATCATCGTGGACTTTTTCACAGCCAACGTGAGCGACAGCATCAACGACAAGCTGGACAAGCTGGGCGCGTTGGTGTTGGCCATCGTGTTTGCGCTCATCACCTGGCGCACGGGCGTTGGGGGCTTGAGTTCTTATCGCGCGGGTTCGGAATACATGCTCACAGGCGCATCGGAGTGGTGGGTTTATGCAGCCATGACACCGCCCTTTGCTTTGACCAGCCTGATTGGTTTGCGTCAAGCCTTGTTTGGCTTTAACTTTGAGACGGAGCAACGCGCATGACGCCTTTAGAACTTACGGGTTTGATTTTTGCGAGCATGCTGTGCTTCATGGCGGTTCGCTTTCCTATTTCCATCAGCATGTTTTTGGCAGGTGCCATTGGCTACATCTACCAAGCAGGCTGGATTCCTTTTGAAAACTTCGTCAACGCGCAAGCGTTTGCGCGTTTTGCGGGTTATGACTTGTCGGTGATTCCACTGTTCATCTTGATGGGCAATTTCGCCACCAAAGGCGGCATCAGCAAAGCGTTGTTCTCGTTTGCGGCCTCGGTGATGGGACGCTTCAAAGGTGGCTTGGCCATGGCTTCGCTGTTGGCTTGCGCTGCGTTTGGCGCCATCAGCGGTTCGTCGGTTGCAACCGCCGCCACCATCACGGGTGTGGCTTTGCCCGAAATGCGACGCCACGGCTACTCGGGTCGCTTGGCCACAGGCACGTTGGCAGCAGGCGGTACTTTGGGAATTCAGTTGCCTCCTTCGGTGGTGTTGGTGATCTACGCCATCTTGACGGAGCAAAACATTTCTAAATTGTTCGCTGCAGCGGTGATTCCCGGCATCATTGCCATGGTGGGCTACATGATCGCCGTGGCGATTTATGTGCGCGTTGTGCCAGGTCAAGCCCCTGAAGTCGACGAAGCGCCTGAACCCATGACCTTCGCAAAAATCATGGGCGTGTTGCCCATCATGATCATCTTCACTTTGGTCTTTGGTGGCATCTACGGTGGTTTCTTCACGCCCACAGAAGGCGCTGCGGTTGGCTCGGCCACCACGCTTTTGACCGCCATCGCCAAACGCGAAATGACGTTCAAGAAATTTGGCGAATGCTTCATGGGAACCGCCACCAGCGCAGCCATGATTTTCATGATCTTCATTGGCGCGGACTTGATGAATGCCGCTTTGGCCATGACCCAAGTTCCCGCGCAACTCGCGGCCGTGGTTGGCGGTTGGGGCTTGCCACCATTGGCGGTTGTCGGTGCCATCTTGATCTTTTATGTGCTGCTGGGCGCTGTGATGGACGAAATGTCCATGCTGCTGCTGACGGTGCCGATCTTCTTCCCCATGGTGATGGGTTTGGACTTTGGCATGCCCAAAGACTTGGTGGGCATTTGGTTTGGCATCATGGTGCTGATGACGGTGGGCTTTGGCTTGATTGCACCGCCGGTGGGCTTGAACGTTTACGTGGTCAACAGCATCTCGCGCGATGTGCCCATGTCTGAGAGCTACCGAGGCGTGATGCCTTTCTTGGCCAGCGACGTGATTCGCACCTTGCTGTTCTTGTTCTTCCCCATCATCCCGTTGTGGTTGGTGCAGTACTTGGGATAGTGCCCCAGGGGCTTTGACCTGAAAAAAAATCCCGCAGTTCAAAAGACTGCGGGATTTTTTCTTGTCTGGCTACAAGTGGGTCGACAAGGCAGGCACTTGGCTCATGCCCCACAACAGCGCATTGATGGTGACAAAAGAAACCACCGTCGCCACCAACAAAGCCGCAGCGCACAAGCCTTCTTGTCCGTGGCGTTGCGCCAGCAAAGGATAAATGCCCATCATGGGCATGCTGGCCAAGACCAAGGCTGAAATTTGCAAACTGGTGTCCATGGGACCCACCAACATCAACATCGCGCCCACGCACAAGGGATGCAAGATCAACTTGCCCAGCGCAATCCACCCTACTTCGGTGGCCATGCCTTTGACACGCAAGCCCACCAAAGAGCCTCCGTTGATGAACAACGCCAAAGCCGAGGTTGCAGCAGCAAACAAGTTGACGGTTTTTGACATCACATCGGGCAAATGCCAGCCCAACACAGAAAAAGTCAATCCCGCAAGAATGGCCCACATCATGGGAATTTTGCTCATGCGCTTGAAGCTCTCCACCACCAATTGCCAAGGCGTTGCGTGGTTGGCGCCTTCGCTGTCAGCGAGCCCCAAGCCCAAAGGGATGATGAGCAAGTTCTCCACCAACATCGTCAAAGCCAAGCCCACGCCCGCTGCGGGTCCCAAAATTTGCAACAAGATGGGATAGCCAACATAGCCGCTGTTGGAGCTGCTAAAGCCCAGGCCCACCAAGCCGCTTTGCGCCAAGCCTCGGTGTTTGAAGTAACGCCAAACACCAAACCCAATCAGATAAGTGGCCAAAGACCCGAATCCGTAAGCCAACAAGTAACTCGGATGCATGACGTCTTGGAAATCACGCGATGACAAGGCGTTGAACAACATCGGGGGCAAGCCAAAGTTGAGCACAAAGCGTCCCAGCACTTGCCCGTCTTGCTTGCTGAACACACCGCGCTGCGTGGCGAGATACCCAACGCCCAATGTCAAATAAATGGGACCCGTGATCGACAGAATATTCATGAGTTTTTGGCGTCTTGGGGTCTGGCTTCATCGCCCCCGCCCAAGGCTTTGAAGAGTAAGGCGGTGGTGCTGAAGAGTTGGCGCAACACCTGCACCGCGTTTTGTTGCGCGGTGTAGCTGTCACGCTGCGCATCGAGCAACTCCAATTGATTGGCCGAGCCCAAGGCGTAGCGCGATTGCACCAAACGCAAGCGTTCGGTTTGGCTTTTCAAGTAGGCGTTTTGCGCTTGCAGCTGGTCTTGCAAGGTGGTTTGCGCCACCAACAAATCGGCCACTTCCCGAAAAGCGGTTTGGATGGTTTTTTCATAGCTTGCCACCGCAGCCACTTTGCGCGCTTGCGCCACATCGACGTTGGCGCTGGTGCGTCCTCCATCGAACAAAGGCTGTTGAAGGCTTGGCACAAAGCTCCAAGACTTGGTGCCTGCACCAAACAATCCACTCAAACTTGGGCTGGCACTGCCCAACGCGCCGGTGAGTTGAATCTTGGGTAAGAAGGCAGCTCGCGCTGCACCAATGTTGGCGTTGGCCGCGATCAAGCGTTGCTCGGCAGCGCGAACGTCTGGACGCCCCAACAGCACTTGCGAGGGCACGTCGGCCAACAGCTGAGGCGGCAAGCTCTGGGTGCTCAAAGGCGTTGAGGCTGGCAAGTTGGCTGGCCACTCACCGCCGATGATCAACTTCAAACCATTGAGCGCTTGTTGTTGCTGGCGATCCAAGGCGCTGGCATCGGCTTGGGCGGAGGCCAACGCGCCTTGCGCGGTGAGGACATCCAAATCGCTGGCTGCGCCTAAATCACGTTTGGCGCGAATCAGAAGCAGGCTTTGGTTGCGCGCTTGAACGGTGTCGATCGCCAGGTTGGTGCGCTCTTGCAGTTCTTGCACTTGCAAATAGGCGTTGGCCACGTCAGAGATCAAACCCATGCGAATGGTGCGTCGATCCTCTTCGGTGGCCACGTAACTGGCTTTGGCCGCTGCGCTGAGATTGGCCACGCGTGACCACACATCGACCTCGTAGGACAACAGATTCAAACCTGCCGAGTAGTTGTTGGTCTCGTAGGCTTGTTGCGCGCCATTCAAAACAGCGGGCGGTGTGCGCGAACCGGTGCGAGACACGCCCACGTTGGCATTGGGCAGTTGATCGGCTTTTTGCACGCCCCACAAAGCGCGAGCTTCTTGCAAGCGTGCAATGGCCAAGCGCAAGTCATGGTTTTTTTCTAACGCGATGCGAATCAATGCTTGCAAGCGAGGGTCGGGGTACAAGCTTTCCCAATTGAGGCTGGCCACGCTTTGCGCTTGCGACGCTGCTTCTACCGGCCAGGCCTGCGCCAGCTTGGCGTCAGGGCGTTCGTACTTGGGCGCGAAATTACACGCACTCAAGATGAGCATTGCGGCGCAGCTCAGCGCTGAAGGTTTGAAATTACGCATGGTCTTTTCCTTCCAATGCAGGCACATGGCGCGCATGTCCAGGAAAGAAGCGCCGCACGATCACAAAAAACACGGGCACCAAAAACACCGCGAGCAAAGTAGCGCCCAACATGCCGCCCATCACGCCCGTTCCAATGGCTTGGCGACTTTTGGCGCCCGCACCGGTTGAAATTGCCAAAGGCAAAACGCCCAAGATGAAGGCAATGGAGGTCATCAAAATCGGACGGAACCGCAAACGACAAGCTTCCAAGGTTGCCTCCACGATGCTCATCCCGCGCTCGTTGAGTTCACGCGCAAATTCAATGATCAAAATCGCGTTCTTGGACGACAAACCAATGATGGCGATCAAGCCCACTTTGAAGTACACATCGTTGGGCAGCCCGCGCAGCAACACGGCCAGCACGGCACCGAACACGCCCAAGGGCACGACCAACAACACGGCAAACGGAATGGACCAACTTTCGTACAAAGCCGCCAAAGCCAAAAACACCACGATCAAAGAAATGGCAAACAAACCCGGCGCTTGGTTGCCCGAGAGTTTTTCTTCCAGCGATGTGCTGGACCATTCAAAACCAAAGCCGGGTGGCAATTGCGCGGCCATTTGCTCCATGGCCGCCATGGCTTCGCCCGAACTGTGCCCGGGGGCTGGACTGCCAGACAGCTTGACCGAAGGCAAGCCGTTGTAGCGATCTACTTTGGGTGGGCCAACCACCCAGCGCGGCGTGGCAATTTCGCCCAGCAACACCATCTGCCCCATCGTGTTGCGTACAGGCAAGCGCAAGATGTCTTCGGGCGTTTTGCGCAGGTCAGAGTCGGCTTGCATTTGCACCCGCAAGATGCGGCCATCGCGCACAAAGTCGTTCACATACGCCACGCCCAATGTGGCTTGCAAGGTGTCGTTCAAACTTTGCAAATCGACGGACAAGGCGCGTGCTTTGGCGCGATCAATGTCCAACAAAATTTGAGGCGCAGGTTCTTGTCCTTCAGGACGCACACCGGCCAAGGCGGGATTGGTTGCAGCCATGCCCAGCATCATGTTGCGGGCTTCGGTCAGGCGTTCACGTCCCAGACCTGCGCGGTCTTGCAAGCGAAAGTCAAAGCCGCCAATGGCGCCCAACTCGGGAATCGGTGGCACGTTCACAGCCAGCGAAAACGCTTGCTTGAGGGAAAACAAATACATGTTGGCGCGCTGAATCACGGCCTGCACCGATTTGTCTTGGGTTTTGCGAACGTCCCAATCTTTGAGCTTGACAAACACCAAGGCGGCGTTTTGTCCACGTCCAAAAAAGGAATAGCCCAACACGCCAATCACGTGCTCCACTTCGGGTTGTTTCAAGAAATACTGTTCGGCTTGCGCCAACACTTCTTGCGTTCGTTCGCGCGAAGCGGCAGGCGGCAATTGCACCAAGCTGATGAAATAACCTTGGTCCTCATCTGGCAAGAAACTGCCCGGCAGTCGGGTGAACAAGCCAATCGTGACCGCAATCAACAAGCCATAAATGACCACCCATCGCGCGGGTCGCGTGAGAATTTTTTCGACACGCCCGTTGTAGCGCTCACTCAAAGCTGCAAAGTAACGGTTGAAAACCGCCAACACGCCTGTGGGGGCATGGTCCATGTCCACCGGTTTGAGCAAGGTCGCACACAAGGCCGGCGTGAGGGTCAGCGCCATCAAGGCGGACAGCAACATGGTCAAGACCAAGGTGACTGAAAACTGGCGATAAATCGCCCCCACCGAACCCGCAAAAAATGCCATGGGCACAAACACCGCGCACAACACCAAGGTGATGCCGATGATGGCCGAGATGATCTGCCCCATCGCTTTGTGTGTGGCTTCACGTGGCGGCAAGCCCTCTTCGCTCATGATGCGTTCGACGTTTTCAACCACCACAATCGCGTCGTCCACCACAATGCCGATGGCCAAAACCATGGCGAACAGCGTCAACACGTTGATCGAATAACCCAGCACATACAAACCCGCCAACGCACCCAGCAAAGACACGGGCACCACAACGGCGGGAATCAGGGTGGCGCGCAAATTGCCCAAGAACAACCACATCACCAAGAACACCAGCGCCATCGCTTCAAACAAGGTGTGCACCACTTCTGAGATGGAAATTTCCACAAAACGCGATGTGTCGTAAGGCACGTCCCATTGCACACCGGGCGGAAAGTAACGCTCCAACTCTTTCATGCGTTGCTTGACAGCTTGCGCCACTTCCAAGGCGTTGCCGTCTGGGGCGACGCGCACAGCAATCGCGGCCGAAGGGTTGGCATCGGTGCGAGCCGCAATGGTGTAGTCCTGCGCGCCCAGTTCAACCCGTGCCACGTCTTTGAGTTTGACGGCGGCACCGTTGGGCATGGTTTTGACCAAAATTTCTGCAAACTCTTCTGGCTTGGTCAAGCGGCTGCGCACCACCACCACCGCATTGAATTGCTGGCCTGGTGCTGCCGGCAACTGCCCCAACTCACCGGTGGCCAGTTGCACGTTTTGAGAACGCACCGCTGCCGACACGTCGCTGGGCGAGATGCCGTAAGCATGCAACTTCGCGGTGTCGAGCCAAATGCGCATGGAGTATTCGGTGCCAAACAAGTTGGCTTCGCCCACGCCTTTGACCCGACGAATTTGATCGAGCACGCTCGCGGCTGCAAAGCTGCCCAAGGCCACGTCGTTTTTGCTGTTGTCCGAGGATTTCAAAATCACGAACATCAAGTAGTTGCGTTGTGGCTTGGTCACCGGCACGCCCAAGCGGCGCACGTCGTCGGGCAAACGCGCTTCCACGCGCTTGTAACGGTTTTGTGCTTCCACCGATGAAATGTCAATGTTGGTGCCCGCTTCAAACGTCAAGGTCAGCGTTCCCACGCCCAACTCGGAAGACGACTCCATGTAGAGCAAATGCTCTATGCCGTTCATCTCTTGCTCAATGAGCGCCGTCACGGTTTGCTCAATCACCTGCGCCGACGCACCGGGGTAAGTGATGTTGAACGCAATCGAAGGCTGCGCCACTTGGGGATATTGCGAAACAGGCAACTTGCGCAAGGACAAGCCTCCGGCCATCAAAATCGCAATCGCGATGACCCACGCGAACACGGGTCGGTCAATGAAGAACTTGGCGAACATGGACTCAGCCTCCCGCTTTGGGAAGCTCAACAGGCTTGACCACCGCGCCAGGACGGGCTTTTTGCAAGCCGTCCACGATCACTTGCTGGCCTTCTTGCAGTCCTTCTTGAATGATCCACTGGTCCCCGCTCATGGCGCCCACTTTGACAGGCTGAGGCACAACTTTGCCTTGCTCGTCCACCACCAACACATTGGCGCCGTTGGTGCTCATTTGCACTGCGCGTTGTGGCACGCGAATGGCTTTGTCAATCTTGGCTTGTGGAATGCGAATGCGCACAAAACTGCCCGGCAACAAGTCACGGTTGGGATTGGCAAATTCAGCCCGCAACAAAACAGCGCCGGTGGTGGTGTCGACCGATTGGTCTGAAAAATTCAAACGTCCTTTTTGCGCGTAAACACTGCCATCGGGCAGGATCAATTCCACTTTGGCTTGGTCGGCAGCGCTGACTTGCCCGCGTTTGATGGCTTGGCGCAGCGCAAACACATCGCTCTCGCTTTGCGTGAAATTGACGTAGATGGGGTCGAGTTGTTCGATCACGGCCAAGGGCGTGCTTTCACCGCGCCCCACCAAAGCCCCCACGGTCACCAACTCGTGACCAATGCGTCCGCTGATGGGCGCTGGCACGTAGGCGTTTTCCAAATCCAAATTGGCTTTGGCGGCCGCAGCTTCGGCTTGTTTGAGCTTGCTCAAGGCAGCATCGAACTCTTGCTGGCTGACCGCTTTGATGTCCAACAAAGATTTGTAGCGCTCCACAATTTGGCGCGCAGCCGCCTCGTCGGCTTTGGCTGCATCGGCGCCTGCTTTGTAGGTGCGCACATCGATCAAAAACAAGTTGTCGCCCGCTTTGACTTCTGAGCCCTCGACAAAAAAGCGTTTCTCGACCACGCCTTCCACGCGGGCACGCACCTGCGCAGATCGAATCGCTTGCACGCGACCGGGCAAGTCTTGCGTGGTGTTGGCGCTTTCCAGCGCCACTTTGATCACATTGACTTCTGCTGGCGGAGGCGCTGGCGGAGCAGATTTGGCATCGGGGGACGGGTTGCAAGCAGCCAAGCTCAAAGCAGCCGCCACAGTCAAAGCAAGCGAGTGGAATTTCATAGGTGCCAAAGTAATAAAGTGACGATTCTAGGCATCCCTTGAAATCATCATTTCAAACGGGAAATCTTTACAAAAGCTCAACATTCTCAACTCCAGCTTTTGTCTATCACTTCTATAAATATTGATTTTTTTATAAACTTTCAGATTAATACCAAATTAATAATATCTCCAACAGATA
>CAIYFE010000333.1 GCA_903925445.1 uncultured Burkholderiales bacterium
CGGCATGGATGCGTTGCGGATCGACCACGTCGAGTTGCTCGGCCATGTAGGTTTCTGAGGGCAAGGTCAGCACCAAGTCTTTGAAGGCTGCATCCAAAGCGGGGTGACGCAACACGCCGCGCAAGGCCTCGATCAACTCTGGGTTGAGCACTTGCGCGGGTTGGAATTCACCGTGGATCGCCTGCAAGGCCGCTTGCAAGCACAAGCGCTGCGCGGCTTCCCATTGGTTGAACGGGTCGCTGTCGTGGGCCAGCAAAGTCAGCCAATCGGCGCTGGGCAGATCTATTTCAAGTTCGACCGGAGCGCTGAAATCGCGCAACAACGAAGGCACGATGTGCTGATCAGCGGCCAAGTTCAAGTCTTTGAACTCGAACACTTGTTCGGCTTGGGTCAGCACCAGTAATTGGGTGGGAAGCACCTCATGGCCTTGGCTGTCGAGCAAGCCAATTTGAACGGGAATCACAAAAGCTTCTTTGTGATCTTGACCGGGTGTGGCGGGGCAACTTTGCGTCAATTGCAGCCGGTAAGTGCGTGTCGATGCGTCCCATTGGCCTTGCGCTTGCACGCGGGGCGTGCCAGCTTGCGCGTACCAACGCTTGAATTGCGTCAAATGCTGCGCCAAAGCGGAGCCGGGATTGGCGTCGGCAATGGCTTGCGCAAAGTCATCGCAAGTCACCGCTTGGCCGTCGTGACGCTCGAAGTACAAGGCCATGCCTTTGGCAAAACCAGCGCGGCTGGCTGCGGTGCTGCCATCGCCGACCAAGGTCTGCATCATGCGCACGACTTCCGAGCCTTTTTCGTAAATGGTGACGGTGTAGAAGTTGTTGATTTCCACATAGCTGTCTGGTCGCACGGGGTGCGCCATGGGGCCGGCGTCTTCGGCAAATTGCACCGTGCGCAACAAACGCACGTCTTCGATGCGCTTGACGGCTTTGGCCGATGCGGCTGCGGCTGGATCGTGCGCCAAAGCTTGGGCGGCCAAATCTTGGCTGAATTCTTGATCGCGAAAGACGGTGAGTCCTTCTTTGAGCGAGAGTTGGAACCAATCGCGGCAAGTGATGCGGTTGCCCGTCCAGTTGTGGAAATACTCGTGACCCACCACGCTTTCGATGTTGGCGTAGTCGGTGTCGGTGGCCGTGGCTGAGTTGGCCAACACATATTTGGTGTTGAAGATGTTGAGCCCTTTGTTCTCCATCGCGCCCATGTTGAAGTCGCTGGTGGCAACAATCATGAAGCGCTCCAAATCGAGGCTCAAACCGAAACGGGCTTCGTCCCAGGCAATGCTGGCCATGAGCGAATTCATGGCGTGTTCGGTTTTGTCCAAATCGCCGGGGCGAACAAACACTTGCAACAAATGTTCTTTGCCTGATTTGGCGCGCACGCGTTGTTCGCGACCCACCAATCGGCCAGCGACCAAGGCAAACAAGTAAGCAGGTTTTTTGTGCGGATCCACCCAATGCGCGAAATGGCGACCGTCTTCCAAATCGCCTTGCGCCATCAAATTGCCGTTGGACAGCAACACGGGATAGGCCTTTTTGTCAGCGCGCAGTGTCACGCTGAACAAGGACATGACATCGGGGCGATCCAAGAAATAAGTGATGCGACGAAACCCCTCGGCTTCACACTGAGTGAAGAAGGTGTCTTGGCTCACGTACAAGCCAGACAGCTGCGTGTTTTTGATGGGGTTGCAGGTGGTGAAGATTTCCAGCGCAAAGGGCTCGTGACCTTCGGGCAGGTTTTCCAACACCAGCTGGTTGCCTTCGAGCTTGAACGAAGTGCCTTGGCCGTTGACCAAAACACGCGCCAAGTTGAGATCTTCGCCATCCAAACGCAGCGCTTGCGATGGAAGGTCGGCATTGCGGCGCAACACCATTTTGTTGAGCACGCGGGTTTTGTTGGGCTCCAGATCAAACGTCAAATCGACGCTGTCAATCCAAAACGCGGGAGCGGTGTAGTCGCTGCGACGAACGAGTGGGGCAGAGCCTTCACGAGATGAGTACATGGGTTCTTTCAGTCAACTCAATCAAACGCCTTGCTTGAGCGAGGCTTCGATGAAGGCATCGAGGTCGCCGTCCAGCACTTTTTGGGTGTTTGAAATTTCTACGTTGGTGCGCAAATCTTTGATGCGCGATTGATCCAGCACATAGCTGCGAATTTGATGACCCCAGCCCACATCGGTTTTGGTGTCTTCGAGTTTTTGTTGGGCTTCCATGCGTTTGCGCATTTCGAAGTCATACAGGCGTGAGCGCAGGCGCTTCCACGCCACATCGCGGTTGCTGTGTTGGCTGCGACCGTCTTGGCACTGCACCACGATGCCGGTGGGAATGTGGGTCAAACGAACGGCGGAATCGGTTTTGTTGATGTGCTGCCCGCCCGCACCGCTGGCGCGAAACGTGTCGGTGCGCACATCTGCGGGGTTGATGTCGATTTCAATCGAGTCGTCAATTTCGGGGTACACAAACAGCGATGCAAACGATGTGTGGCGTCCACCGGAGCTGTCAAACGGCGATTTGCGCACCAAACGATGCACGCCGGTTTCGGTGCGCAGCAAGCCAAAGGCGTAATCGCCTTCGATTTTGATGGTGGCGCTTTTGATGCCTGCCACATCGCCGGGGGTTTCGTCTTCGACGGTGGCTTTGAAGCCTTTGCGTTCGGCGTAGCGCAAATACTGGCGCAACAACATGCTCGCCCAATCGCAGGCTTCGGTGCCGCCGGCGCCTGCTTGCAAGTCAACAAACGCGTTGCAGGAATCGGCCTCGTTGTTGAACATGCGTCGGAATTCGAGCTTTTCGATGTCAGCCAGCAGTTTTTGGGTGTCTGCTTCCAGCGTGATCAAACCGTCTTCATCGCCTTCGGCTTTGCTCATTTCGAACAACTCGGTGTTGTCCGCCAACTCTTGGGTCAAACGGGTGAGGGTCAGCACCACGTCGTCGAGCGATTTTTTTTCTTTGCCCAGTTCTTGGGCTTTTTTGGGGTCGTTCCAGACCGCAGGGTCTTCCAGCGAGGCGTTGACGGTTCTCAGAC
The DNA here is from genome assembly GCA_903925445.1 of uncultured Burkholderiales bacterium. GTDB lineage: Bacteria > Pseudomonadota > Gammaproteobacteria > Burkholderiales > Burkholderiaceae_C > Limnohabitans. The sequence goes on from CAIYFE010000333.1 coordinate 3,025, forward strand.
GTTCGGATTTGGCATCGAAGTCAAAGATACCTCCGTAAATCGACCGCGCGCGCGCTCAGGTCGATCAAGGTGGAGCCAATGAGGTTGATGCGTTCTGCTTCCATGGTGTCTATTTCTGTGTGAATTTGGGAATAACCCAGCATTTTCTCACGTTAGAAGCTGTGCCCGTAAGCAAACATCAGCGCCGCATCGCCCAGCAAGATCAGTTGGGCGGAATCGTGGTCGTTGAAACGGTAGCCCAGCGACGGAATGATGGCCGGTGCGATGCCGTAGTTGTTGAACGGAATTTTGTCTTGGTAGGCGCCTCGGTAGCCGTAAAGCAAGCCGCCAGAGACTTTGACAAACCAGTGCTCTGAGCCGCCAATGCGAGGCCACTCTTTGCCCGCATACACATAAGTGGAAAGTTGTCCAAATGAGTTGGTGAACAGCGCCGCGCCGCAAAACCGCTCATCCGCGCCCAATTTGTCCAGGCCCACCAAGTTGACGGTTTTGTGATTCGGGTTGTAGTTCCAGTGGTGCGTGAACGGCGAAAGGGTCAGGCTCCAGGTGTCTTTGTCGCTGGGGTCGCTGGAGGCCGCCGCGCTGGGGCACAGGGTTTGCAGCCAATCACTGGCCAAGGCAACGCGTGGGAGCGCCAAACAGGCGGCGACACCCAGCAGTGCGTGAGGTAAAAATTTTCGGAACATTCCTCATTTTAAAGAATGAATTTTTCTAACATTTCAGCCAGTTTTTGCGGTTGATCGTGGTGCAGCATGTGCCCAGCGTCTTGCACCACGGCGTGGCTGAGTTGGGGCACCGAGGCGATGCGTTGCTTGAACTCGTCCAAGGTGTATTTACCTTTCCACCACTGCGTCAAGCTGTCGTCTTGTGCAACCACGCACAAGGTGGGCGCCGTGATGCGCTCGTAAATGGACTGCACTTCGTCGAGTCGAAACAATTGCGCGTTGATGATTTTGTGCGCCGCATGACCCAAGATGTGCCATTGGCCTTGCGCATCTTGGCGCGCCCAGTGTTGCGCCAACCAATGGGCTTTGTCCGAGCCCAAGCGGGGATTGGTTTTGATCAGACGTTGGGCGACGCTTTCTAAGTTGTCGTAAGACTTGAGGTTCAAGTCGCCGCGTTCAAAGGCCTTGAGTTCATCCATCCATTTGGCGTAACGGCTGGCGGCTTGCGCGGGGCGGGCGTTGGGCATGCCAAAGCCTTCCAAATTCACCAACTTGGCGATGCGCTCAGGGCGGGTGCCTGCGTACAGCGTGGCAATGTGCCCGCCCATGCTGTGTCCGATCAAATGAACCGGTTGGTCGCCCACGTAGTGATCGAGCAAAAAATCCAAATCGGCCAAGTAATCGGCAAACCAGTAATTGTCTGCATGCGGCGTTTCGGTCAGGCCGAAGCCGCGCCAATCCGGGGCGATCACCCAGTGGTCTTGCGCCATCGCATCGATCACAAATTGAAACGAGGCCGACACGTCCATCCAGCCATGCACCATGACCCAAGGCGCGGCGTTTTTGGAGGGCGTGCCCCATTGGCGCACGTGGTATTGCAGCTGTCGTATCGGTACAAACTCGCTGCGAGAGTTTCTTTGAATTCGGTACATTGCTTCAATCATAAGGAAAACCCATGAAGCGCGAATCGATGCACCCCTCCACCACCGATTTTTATCAGGCCATGCAGCGTGGGTTTTTGTGGTCTGTGCCAGAAAACTTCAACATGGCCGAGGTGTGCAGCCAGCGGTGGGCAAAAAAATCCGATGCCGAGCAACGTGTCGCCATCGTGTCTCACGCCGATTCAGGTCAGCCCCAAACCTACAGTTATGCCGACTTGCAACGCCAAGCCGCTGCCTTGAGCCATGTGCTGGTGTCCTTGGGGGTGAACCGCGGCGACCGCGTGGCCATCGTGTTGCCGCAGCGATTTGAAACCGCCGTGGCCTACATGGCGGTGCTGCAAATGGGGGCCGTGGCCATGCCTTTGTCGCTTTTGTTTGGTCCAGAAGCATTGGCGTATCGATTGCAAGACAGCGAAGCTGTCGTGGCCATCGCCGATGCCGCTTGCGTGGCCAACGTGCAAGCCGTGCGCGCGCAATGCCCAGCTTTGCGGCATGTTTTGGGCTTGGATGTTGGCGCAACGCCCGATACCTTGGATTACCGCAGCGCATTGGCGGCTCAGCAGCGTCAATTTCAAGCCGTGCAAACCAAAGCTGAAGAAGCGGCGGTGTTGATCTACACCAGTGGCACCACCGGACCGCCCAAAGGCGCTTTGATTCCGCACCGCGCCTTGATTGGCAACTTGACGGGGTTTGTGTGCAGTCAAAACTGGTTTGGTTTTTCACCCAACGGGCGCGACGCGCCCACGCCCAGCGTGTTTTGGTCGCCCGCCGATTGGGCTTGGACCGGAGGTTTGATGGACGCCTTGCTGCCCACGCTTTACTTTGGTCGCCCAATCGTGGCGTGGAACGGGCGATTCAGCCCGGAATTGGCTTTTACGCTCATGCAACAGCACGGCGTGACGCACACGTTTTTATTTCCCACTGCGCTCAAAGCGATGATGAAGGCGTATCCAGCGCCGAAAAAACACTTTCGCCTCGCGTTGCAAGCCATCATGAGCGCGGGCGAAGCCGTCGGCGATGCGGTGTTTGCCTACTGCCAAGACCATTTGGGGGTGACCGTCAACGAAATGTTTGGTCAAACCGAAATCAACTACATCGTGGGCAATTGCGCCATGAATGGACAAGCGCGAGATGGGGTGGGCTGGCCGGCCAAGCCAGGCAGCATGGGCAAAGCGTATCCTGGCCATCGCGTGGCCGTGATTGACGAACATGGGCACGAATGCCCACCCGGCGTGCCCGGCGATGTGGCCTTGCATCGCTTGAACCAACACGGTCAACCCGATCCGATTTTCTTTTTGGGTTACTGGAAAAACGAGGCGGCCACCCGCGCCAAATTCAGCGGCGACTGGTGTCGCACCGGCGATTTGGCGGTGTGCGACGAAGCGGGCTACCTCTGGTACCAAGGCCGCGCCGACGATGTGTTCAAGGCGGCTGGCTATCGGATCGGGCCCAGTGAGATCGAAAACTGCCTGATCAAACATCCCGCTGTCGCCAATGCGGCAGTCGTGCCCAAGCCCGACGCCCAACGCGGTGCGCTGGTCAAAGCCTACGTCGTCTTGTCGCCCGGTTTTCAAGCCAGCCCAGCCTTGGTGGCCGATTTGCAAGCCCATGTGCGAGGCAAACTCGCGCCCTACGAATACCCCAAAGAGATTGAATTCATTGACCAATTGCCCATGACCACGACCGGAAAAGTGCAACGCCGCGTCTTGCGTTTGCAGGAAGAGGCGCGCGCAAAGCTATAGACTTGTGCGTTTTGATACTTTTTTGGAGTGAATGACATGAGCCTTCCCTTGGTTCAGCTGGGCACCAGCGATCTGAAAGTCACCCCCATTTGTTTGGGCACCATGACCTTTGGCGAGCAAGTCAACGAGGCAGATTCCCATGCCATTCTTGACCGCTCTTTGGCGCGCGGCGTCAACTTCATTGACACCGCCGAAATGTATTCCGTGCCGGCGCGCCAAGAAACCTGCAATGCCACCGAAACTATCATTGGCAATTGGTTTGCCAAGCGCCCAGGCGCGCGCGAAAAAATTGTGTTGGCCACCAAAGTGGCGGGACCCTCACGCGGCATGCCCTGGATTCGCGAAGGCTCGGGCATGACGGCGCAAGACATCTTGGCCGCATGCGACGCCAGCTTGAAACGCCTCAAAACCGATGTGATTGACCTCTACCAAATTCATTGGCCCGAGCGCCACGTGCCGGCCTTTGGCATGATGTATTACGACCCCAGCAAAGACAAATCGGTCACGCCCATCCACGAGCAACTCCAAGCCATGGCGCAGTTGGTCAAAGCCGGCAAAGTGCGCCACATCGGTTTGTCCAACGAAACCCCTTACGGTGTTCATGAGTTTGTGCGCTTGGCCGAACAACACGGCTTGCCCCGCATCGCGACCACGCAAAACCCTTATTGCCTCATCAACCGCACGTATGAAAACGGTTTGGACGAAACCTGTCACCGCTTGAATGTGGGCTTGTTGGCTTACTCGCCACTGGGTTTTGGTTTGTTGACGGGCAAATACGACCAAGGCGGCATTGAAGGGGCCAGCGCGCCACAAGGCGCAGCAGGCGGGCGCATGTCTTTGTTTGAGAGCATGCGCAAACAACGCTGGGGTCGTCCCGAAGCGCTGGCGGCGTCGCGTCGCTACAACGCACTGGCCAAAGAACACGGCCTCACACCGACCCAAATGGCGTTGGCGTTTTGCTACACCAAGTGGCAAGTTGCCAGCACCATCATCGGCGTGACTTCGCTGGCGCAGCTGGACGCAGACTTGGACGCTTGGGGCACCACCTTGTCGCCCGAATTGCTGGCCGCCATCGATGCGGTGCGTTGGGACATCCGCGATCCCGCTCTTTGAAGAAAGCTCCTCATGATTGATTTTCCGTTTTTGCTGCTGTGCTTGGCGGCTTACTTGGTCGGTTCGCTGTCGTTTGCGGTCATTGTGAGTCGCGTCATGGGCTTGGATGATCCGCGCACTTACGGCAGTCAAAATCCTGGCGCGACCAATGTGCTGCGTTCGGGCAATAAAAAAGCCGCCATTGCGACTTTGTTGCTCGATGCGCTCAAGGGGTATGTGCCTGTGGTGGTCGTCAAACTTTTTGGCGCCAGCTACGGTTTCGATGACCAAGCCGTGGCCTGCGTTGCATTGGCCGCTTTTGTCGGTCACGTCTGGCCGGTGTTTTTTGGTTTCAAAGGCGGCAAAGGTGTGGCGACTGCAGCAGGTATTTTGTTTGCGGTGGAACCCTTGTTGGGGCTTGCCACGATGAGCACTTGGTTGATCGTGGCGTTTTTCTTTCGCTACTCGTCACTGGCTGCGGTGGCAGCTTCGTTGTTTGCGCCTGCTTACTATTTGCTGGGCGATCAAGTGGCGTGGACCATCAGCCCTGCGCAATTGTTGGCCGTGACTTTCATGAGCGCCATGTTGATGTTGCGGCACAAAGACAACATCACGCGTTTGGTGGCGGGACAAGAATCCAAAATTGGCGCGAAGAAGGACGAGGCCTGAGCCGGATCACGCCTTCGATTGAACGTGCTGGGCGAAACGATTCAAGATGGCTTGCCAGCCATCGCGCTGTTGCTCTAACGGGTGTTGGGTTTCTGCATCGAAGGTGACGCGCACCGTCACGCTGTTTGCGTTGCTGACAAATTCGACGACACAGCTTCGTTCGCCAAAAGCATATTCAATCAACGCATGGGGCACGATGCGGGTGTAAGTGCCCGCAAAGTCAAAACCAAAGCTGCCGTCTTTGGCCTCCATGCGTGAGGAAAAAGTACCGCCCACGCGCAAATCCACCGAAGCACGGGTGGTGTGCCAATCGTCCGATGCTGCATTCCATTGTTGGATGTCTGCCGGCGTGGTGTAGGCGTCCCAGACTTTGGCCATCGGCGCTTGGACTTGGGTTTCAACGGTGATTTTCATGTTGAACTTTGGGGTGGTTGATGGACGTGAGAGTGTATACAGGCGCAAGCAAACAGACAGTCGTTGGCAGTTATTGCCAGTTACCGTGAGTTACCAGCAGTTTTGTTGATTTAAAAAGCATGCGACCGTCAAGTTACTTGACGGTCGCTTACTTTTGACGGTGCAGTTTTTTGCTGAGGCGCAAAACTTTTTTGGATTTACAAAAGTTCTAGCCGTTGTGAAGCAAGCACCGATGCGTTCGCATCAATCTCTGAAGTTGTTGAACGACAGAGGCAAATCGGTCATGTCTTTGCGAATCAAAGCCATCGCAGC
>CAIYFE010000334.1 GCA_903925445.1 uncultured Burkholderiales bacterium
CGACGCGACATGCGTTAAGTTTAGCAATCGGGCGATGAAGCGATTTCTTGTGCTAGAATCTTGCTTTTCGGATGCGGCTGTAGCTCAGCTGGATAGAGTACTTGGCTACGAACCAAGGGGTCGTGGGTTCGATTCCTGCCAGCCGCACCACCTTATGCAAAGCCTCATGATTTATTTCATGGGGCTTTTTGCTTTTTGGCGTGATTTTTTACGTCATGCTTTTCAAACGCTCAGTAAGGGAAATTACGTGGCTTTGTGAGGTCGCGCCGCTTTTTTAACGAGTCATAATTTATAGCTATAAAGTTTTAATTTAAGGTTTTATGACTCAATCAGTTTCTTCCGATGTGCAAACGTCGTGGGCGCAACCGGCGGGTTTGCGTGTTTTGTTTTTGACCGAGATGTGGGAGCGTTTCAGCTATTACGGCATGCGCGCTTTGTTGGTCATCTATTTGGTCAATGCCTTGGGTTACAGCCGTGAAAACGCCTTGGCTTTGTATGGCATGTACACCGGGCTGGTGTATTTCACGCCTTTGTTGGGCGGAGCCTTGGCTGATCGGTATTTGGGTCAGCGTCAAGCCGTCGTCATTGGCGGTTTGATCATGGTGGCCGGGCATTTTGCGATGGCGTTTGAGCCTTTGCTGCATTTCGCCTTGGGATTGCTCATTGTGGGCAATGGGTTTTTCAAACCCAACGTCAGCGTCATGGTGGGCGACTTGTATGCCGATAAATCCGATCCGCGCCGCGCTGGTGGGTATTCCATCTTTTACATGGGCATCAATTTGGGCGCGTTCATCGCGCCCTTGATTGCAGGCACTTTGGGCGAGAAATTGGGTTGGCATTACGGCTTTGCAGTCGCAGGTCTTGGCATGGCTTTGGGATTGGTGCAACTGTTGCGTGGTCAGCATTTGTTGGGTAGAGCGGGTTTGAGAGCGCACCAAACCGCCCTTACATGGGCCGATGCGCGACGCATTGTGGTGTGGGTCAGTGCCAGCGTGCTCAGTGTGGCTGTCGTGCTGGTGGCTTGGCGTGTGTTGGGTGATTGGTATGGCACGTTGAGTTCGCTCACACGTGGGTTGCTGATGGCCGCTGGCGCAGTGAGTTTGCTTTTTTGGGTTGCACAACCCGATCGCACAAGTGAGCATCCACCCTTGAGCCGATCAGATTGGGGCAAGCTGGCGGGCATCTTGGGCGTGATGGTTTTTGTGGTCGCGTTTTGGACGGGGTTTGAACAAAAAGCCGGCACCATGAGTTTGTTTGCCGACCAACAAACCGATCGCAATGTCGCAGGTTTTGTGGTTCCCACCTCTTGGTTTCAGTCCATCAACCCATTGACCATTGTGTTGCTCGCGCCGGTGTTTTCTTGGGCTTGGACTCGCTTGGATCGCAGTCGTTTTGCCTTGTCAGATGTGGCCAAGCAAGGCTGGGGCATGGTGGTGTTGGGGCTGGGTTGTCTGTTGATGACCGAAGTTCAAGCCTTGGCTGACGTACAAGGCAAGGTTGCGCCCCTGTGGTTGGCTGGGGTGATTGTGATTTTCACCCTCGGCGAGTTGATGCTTTCACCCGTGGGCTTGTCGATGGTTTCACGCGTGGCACCGTCGCGTTTGGTCGCGTTGATGATGGGCGCATGGATGTTGTCCTTTGCCGTTGCCAATTACTTGGCGGGCAGTTTGGAACGTTTCTTAAAAGGCACAGACTGGCCGCTGTTTCAATTTCTGGCGCTCACCTCGATGGGCGCGGGCGCTTTGTTGCTGGTGCTCACGCCCTTGTTCAATCGACTCATGGGGTTGGAAAAAGCCAGCACCTAAAATTCGCGCCATGCGTGATACCGATGAAGACGAAGATGGCGGCTTGCCGCCCTTGCCCGCAGGCAGCAAAAATTACATCACCCCCAGCGGTTATGCGCGACTCAAGGCCGAGTTACTGGCCTTGATCGACGACGAGCGCCCACGCATTGTTGACATCGTGCATTGGGCCGCCAGCAATGGCGACCGCTCAGAAAACGGGGACTACCTGTATGGAAAGAAGCGTCTGCGCGAAATTGATCGACGCATTCGCTTTTTGACCCGACGCCTTGAAATCGCAGAAATCACCGACCCCAGCGTTCACCACGGCAGCGATCAAATCTTTTTTGGCGCCACGGTGCGCTACGAGGACGAGCAGGGCGTGCAACGCAGCATCACGATTTTGGGCATCGATGAAGCCGACAGCCTGCAAGCCCAAGTCAGTTGGGTGTCGCCCATCGCGCGTGCATTGCTCAAAGCGCGCGTGGGCGATGTGGTCAAACTCGTCACACCCGCTGGCGTGCAAGAAGTTGAAGTGTTGGAAGTGAGCTATCCCAGCTCGGGCGTGTAGCTGTTGGAGACCACGCGCTGCGCTTGCAAGACCGAAGGCACGCGGCGCAAATTGCGCAACACCGCATCCAAATGGTTGGCGTCGCGCACGGCAATCACAAAACGCAAATCGGTGGCTTCTTGCCCGCTGACCTCATCGGCCATGTTGACCCAAGTGATGTCGGCCTCGGCGCTGGTGATGGCAGAAGCCACACGCGCCAACACGCCTTTGCCGTTGCTCACGGTCACCACCAACGCAGTTTCAAAATTGCGCGTGGGCTCGTCCGACCATTCCACCGCAATGAAACGTTCGCTGTCTTTGTGCTTGAGGCGTTGCGCCACGCCGCAGTTGGCGGTGTGCACCACCAAGCCTTCGCCGCGACCCAAATAACCCACGATGGCGTCGCCTGGCACGGGACGGCAGCAGGGCGCGTATTGCACCGAAGCGTTTTCGCTGCCATCGACCGTGACCGAACCTTGCGACACTTTTTCATGCGCGGTGAAGCGCTCTTGACTGAGCAACACCGCATCGGGTTTTTGTCCCAATTCAGACAACAGCGTGACCAAACGTTTGGCCACAATGCTGGCCACGCGTCGTCCCAAGCCAATGTCCACCAACAATTCGTCTTGGTTTTTGCTGCCTGTGAAGCGCAGCAATTTGTCCCACAGACTTTGGTGCGTGTCGTTGAGATTGGGCAACTGTTCGATGCCCTCGGCGCGCAAAGCTTGCGTGAGCAGCTTGAGCCCCAAATCTTTGGATTCCACCTGCGCCAAGGTTTTGAGGTGATGTCGAATTTTTGAGCGCGCCCGTCCGGTGCGCACAAATCCCAACCATGCTGGGTTGGGTGACGCAACGGTAGAGGTGACCACTTCGACCACATCGCCGTTGCGCAACTCTGTGCGCAGCGGCACTTGGGCGCCGTTGATCTTGGCGGCCATGGTGCGGTCACCCACATCGCTGTGAACCGCGTAGGCAAAATCGACCACGGTGGCGCCGCGAGGCAGCGCCATGATGCGGCTCTTGGGCGTGAACACATACACCGCATCGGGGAACAAATCGACTTTGACGTGGTCCCAAAACTCGGTGGCATCGCGGGTTTCGTCTTGAATGTCCAGCAACGATTGCAGCCACTTGTGCCCCAGTTGTTGGCTCGAATCTGAAGCCGACTCATTGGCTTTGTAGAGCCAATGGGCCGCCACCCCCGATTCGGCCACCAAATGCATGGCCTCGGTGCGCATTTGAAACTCCACGTTCAAGCCCGAAGGCCCCACCAAGGTCGTGTGCAGCGATTGGTAGCCGTTGAGCTTGGCAATCGCAATGTGGTCTTTGAATTTGCCGGGTACGGGCTTGTAGAGCTGGTGCAACAAACCCAAGGCGGTGTAGCAATCGACCACTTGGGGCAAGATCAGCCGAAAACCATAAATGTCGGTGACCTGCGCGAAGCTGAGGTTTTTGTCCGACATTTTTTTGTAAATCGAGTAGAGCGTTTTTTCGCGCCCCGAAATGCGCACGCTCAAGCCCGCTTTGGCAAATGTTTCTTCGACTTCTTTTTGGACACGCTGCATCAAGTCGCGCCGGCGTTGGCGGGATTTTTGAACTGCTTTGTTCAACACTGAATAGCGCCAAGGCAGCAGGTATTTGAAAGACAGCTCCTGCAACTCGCGGTAGGTTTGGTTCAAACCCAAGCGGTGGGCGATGGGCACGTAAATTTCGAGGGTTTCGCGCGAAATGCGTTCCCATTTGTTGCGCGGCATATCGCCCATGGTGCGCATGTTGTGGCTGCGATCGGCCAGTTTGACCAAGATGACCCGCACATCGCGCGCCATGGCCAGCAACATTTTGCGAAACGACTCGGCTTGACTTTCTTCGCGGGTGTTGAATTCGAGCTTGTCCAGCTTGGTCAAGCCGTCGACCAACTCGGCGACTTGGATGCCAAAACGTTCGATCAAATCGGTTTTGGTGATGCCGCAATCTTCCATGGCGTCGTGCAGCAAGGCCGCGCACAAGGCCTGGGTGTCGAGCTTCCATTCGGCGCATTGCGCCGCTACCGCGATGGGGTGGGTGATGTAAGGCTCGCCGCTTTTGCGCATTTGCCCCAAATGGGCTTCGTCGGCGTAACGGTAGGCTTTGCGGACTTGCTCCAGTCCTTCAGGGCTTAAATACGAGAGTTTTTCAGTCAGCGCGGCAAAGCTGGCCGCAGCCGCATTGGCTGCCGCTTGGGGTTTTGGCTCGCCCACTGGGGAGGGGGCGCTGGTTGAAGAAGCTGTGCGCATGGTCAACACTTTACCCGCAAAGAAAAAAGCACCGCGCTGGCGGTGCTTTTGTCGGGTTGCAGATCGATCAACCGGGTACTTTTTTGAGCATTTCCAAGCCCACTTGACCGGCAGCAATTTCGCGCAAGGCGGTGACTGCGGGTTTGTTTTTGCTTTCCACCTTGGCGGTGTGGCCTTGGCTCAGCATACGTGCGCGGTAAGTGGCGCAAAGCACGAGTTGGAAGCGGTTGGGGATTTTCTCAAGACAATCTTCAACGGTGATGCGTGCCATGTGTGTGCTCCAAAAGGGGGGTCAGTTGAGGTTCAAGGCTTGAAAGATGTCAGCCCGAGCCCGGCGCTGTGCCAGGTATTTGAGGCGTTGCGCATGGACGATGGCTTTTAAATCGAACAAAGCGCGCTCAAACAATTCATTGATTATAACGTAGTCAAATTCTTGGACTTGGGCCATCTCTTGCGCCGCGTTTTTCAGGCGCAAGTTGATGATCTCTGGCGCATCTTCGCCCCGGTTGTGCAAGCGCGACTCCAACTCTTGCCAGCTGGGGGGCAAGATGAAAATCATCACCGCGTTGGCAAAGAGTTTTTTGATCTGAATGGCGCCTTGAAAGTCAATTTCAAGCACCACATCGGCGCCTTGGGCAATGCGGTCTTCAATGGCTTTGCGCGAGGTGCCATAGCGCTGACCGTGGACATTGGCCCACTCCAAAAAAGCGTTGGCGGCCACCATTTGGTCGAACTCGGTGGGCGAGACAAAAAAGTACTCGCGGCCGTGTTTTTCTTGCCCCCGAGGCGGGCGCGTGGTGTGCGAGACCGAGGGGCGCACTTGCGCGTCCAGCTCCATCAAGGCTTTGACCAGGCTGGATTTGCCCGCGCCGCTGGGCGCTGCGACGACGAAAAGGTTGCCAGGAAAGTTGTCCATCATTCGAGGTTTTGTACTTGTTCGCGCAGTTGTTCGATCAACACCTTCATGTCCACGGAGATGCGCGTCATCTCCATCGTGGCGGATTTGGAGCCCAAGGTGTTGGCTTCGCGGTGCAGTTCTTGAATCAAAAAGTCCAGACGTTTGCCCACGCCTTCTGCCTTGCCGCCTTGTGCCAGCAAGGCGTCGATTTCATCGAAATGGGAATTGAGCCGGGTGAGCTCTTCGGCCACATCGATGCGAATGGCAAACGCAGTGGCTTCGCTCAAGGCGCGGTCTTGGGCGGCTTCGGGCAAGGTTGCACCGTCGCTCAAGGCCATGGCATCGCGCCAGCGTTCCAAAAAACGTTGGCGTTGCTGCTCGACCAACTGAGGCACCAAGGGCTGCGCTTGCAGCACCAAGGTGCGCAGTTGCGCCATGCGCTCGCGCAGGCTGTCGGCCAAACGCTTGCCTTCGCGTTCGCGCGCGGCGCTGAGGTCTTTGAGGGCGGTTTGCGCCAGTTTGAGGACAGTGGCGCCCAGATCCAGCGTGGCGGTGCTGGGGGCGCTGCTCAAACGCAGCACATCGGCCACCGACAAAGGGTTGGCGCGTGGCAACCAAGCGTGTACTGCATCTTGCAAGGCGTTCAAGCGTTGCAGCAGTTGGGGGCTGGGCAAAGCAAAACCGGCGTCGGCTTGGGTTTCGAGGTGGGCGCGAACTTCGACTTTGCCGCGTTTGAGGTGTTTCATCACCAAATCGCGCAGCGCGGCTTCGTGCTGTCGCAAGTCTTCGGGCATTTTGAAGCTCAGGTCAAGAAAACGGCTGTTGACCGAGCGAATTTCAAGCCCAAGGCGCAACGCGGGGGCGTTGGCAGATTCGGCGGAGTCGGGGCTGATTTGCGCTTGTGCGCTGGCATAACCCGTCATGCTGTAAATGGGCATGGTGTCTGTCTGGTGTCAAAGACGCGATTATCTCAGGGCGCGTGGGGGACTAGAACGGATTGCCCGACAATGGTGGCTTGACGATATTTTGTGACGACACCCATGACCACCACCGCCTTACCCGAATCCCGCCGCAGCCGCGCCGCCAATCAATTGCGCCCCGTTCGCATCACGCGTCACTACACCATGCACGCCGAAGGTTCGGTGCTGATTGAATTTGGCAACACCAAAGTGCTGTGTACCGCCTCGGTGGAAGAAAAAGTGCCCGGCCACAAAAAAGGCAGCGGCGAGGGTTGGGTCACCGCCGAATACGGCATGTTGCCCCGCGCCACCCACACCCGCAGCGACCGCGAAGCCGCGCGCGGCAAGCAATCCGGTCGCACACAAGAAATTCAACGCCTGATTGGACGCTCGATGCGCGCCGTGTTCGACCTCAAAAAACTGGGCGAACGCACGATCCACCTCGATTGCGACGTCCTCCAAGCCGATGGTGGAACGCGCACCGCCAGCATCACCGGTGCTTTTGTGGCTGCACAAGATGCGGTCAACACCTTGATGGCCAGCGGCAAGCTCACCCAAAGCCCCATCATCCAAGGCGTGGCGGCAATTTCGGTGGGCATGTTGGGCGACTTGGCCTTGCTCGATTTGGAGTACACCGAAGATTCCAGCTGCGACACCGACATGAACGTGGTCATGACCAGCGCAGGCCACTTTGTTGAAGTGCAAGGCACCGCCGAAGGCGCGCCTTTTACCCGCGCCCAAATGAACGACTTGCTCGCTTTGGCCGAAAAAGGCATTGGCGAATTGCTGGTCTTGCAACACAACGCCCTCAACGCATGAAACGCATCGTTTTAGCCTCCAACAACGCAGGCAAACTGGCCGAATTGCAAGCCATGTTTGCCCCCTTGGGCGTGGATATGGTCACACAAGGCTCGCTGCACATTGGCGAGGCCGACGAGCCGTTTCATACCTTTGTAGAAAACGCACTCACCAAAGCGCGCCACGCGTCGCGCTTGAGCGGCTTGCCCGCTTTGGCAGATGACGCAGGTTTGTGCGTCGATGCCTTTGGTGGCTTGCCAGGCGTGCAAACCGCTTTTTATGCCACCCAATTTGGTTACCCCAAAAGCGATGACAACAACGTGCGCGCTTTGCTCGAGCAAATGTCGCAGATCGACAACCGCCGCGCCGCGCTGGTCAGCACTTTGGTGGCCGTGCGCCATGTGGACGATCCAGAACCCTTGATCGCGGTGGGACGCGCCGTGGGCGAAATCACCCGCCAACCCATTGGCAGCAACGGATTTGGTTTTGACCCCGTGATGTTCATTCCGCGTTTTGGCAAAACCTTTGCAGAATTGCCCGTGGAGGTCAAAAACGCCAACAGCCACCGAGGACAAGCTGCCCAGCAAATGCTGGGTTTGATGCGCGAGCGTTGGTTCAGCTAAAGAGCGACACGTGACGCAAGACATTCAACACCTCATGCGTGCGGGCACGCTCAACCTGAGCAGCTTGCCGCCTTTGTCTTTGTATGTTCACCTGCCTTGGTGCTTGCAAAAATGCCCGTATTGCGACTTCAACTCGCACGCGCTAGAAGGTGAAGTGCCCGAGCAACGCTATTTGGACGCTTTGTGTGCTGATTTGGAACACAGCTTGCCGTTGATTTGGGGGCGCAGCGTTCACAGCATTTTCATTGGGGGCGGCACGCCCAGTTTGTTTTCTCCAGCGGCCATCGAGCGTTTGTTGAGCGACATGCGCGCGCGCTTGCGCCTAGAGGCCGATTGCGAAATCACCCTCGAAGCCAACCCCGGCACCTTTGAAAAAGACCGCTTTCGCGCCTTTCGTGCCGCTGGTGTGACTCGCTTGTCGCTGGGCGTGCAAAGCTTCAACGACGCACACCTGCAAGCCTTGGGGCGTGTTCACAACCGCGACCAAGCCATTGCCGCAGCGCAAGAAGCACGGCAAGCGTTTGAGACCTTCAACCTGGACTTGATGTATGCCTTGCCCGGCCAAACGCTGGCGCAACTGCAACAAGACTTGGACATGGCCTTGTCGTTGGCGCCAACGCATTTGTCGGTGTACCACCTGACCATCGAGCCCAACACCGTTTTTGCCAAATACCCGCCCCAACTGCCCGAAGACGACGACGCTTACGCCATGCTCGATTGCATCACCGAGCGCACCCTGCAAGCCGGGCTGCACCGCTATGAGGTGTCGGCCTATGCCCGCGACGGCCATCGCTGCTGGCACAACCTCAACTACTGGCAATTTGGCGACTACTTGGGCATTGGCGCTGGCGCGCACAGCAAACTCAGTTTTGCGCATCGCGTCGTGCGACAAGTGCGCAACCGCGACCCACGTTTGTTCATGGCGCATGCAATGGACGCAGCGCGGCCTGATCGCGCTGTGGCGCAAAGTGAAGAAGTGGCGCGCGCGGAGTTGCCGTTTGAATTCATGCTCAACGCCTTGCGCTTGCGCCACGGTTTTTCGTTGACTGATTTTCAAGAACGTACGGGCCTGCCCATCACCACTTTGCAAGCCCCGTTGCAAGAAGCGGAGCGACTGGGCCTGATCACCCGCGACTTTCAGCGCGTTGTCCCCACCGAGCGCGGCTTTGACTTTTTGAGCGATCTGCAAGCCCTGTTTTTGCCCGAGCGTTGAAGTTTTATAAAAAATGGATCAAAGCCGCATTACAATGTCGGTTTTCGACCGAAGGAAGCTTGGCAGAGCGGTTGAATGCACCGGTCTTGAAAACCGGCGAGGGTGAAAGCCCTCCGTGAGTTCGAATCTCACAGCTTCCGCCACGTTGTTTATAGAAAAGAGCCCTCTGGGCTCTTTTTTTTGCCCAAACGCATGCATATGTGCATGCAGTAATGGGATTTGCTTACCTGTTAAAAACGCCATCCACGATGCCAAAATAAATGGATGGCACGACACATGTTGGAAAAATTAGAAGGGCGTTGTATGAAATTATTTTTGGCATTCATGTTTTTGCTACTGTCCATGACAGTCAAAGCACAAGAGGGTCTGGTTCAAATGGATATTGGCCGTGGTGAAGCACGTCTTCCCACGTATGTGATGTCCAACCCCAAAGCAGTGGCCACCCTCATCCTTTTGCCCGGTGGAGATGCACCCACTGGAAAAATAGTTGATGGAAAGCCTACAAGTGCCAACTTTCTTTCCCGTACGCGCGATATTTTTTATGCTGAAAACTTCAACGTCATCGTTGTTTATCGAGCATCTGACTTGAGCTCCCTCGACTACGGTTATCGAGCCAAAGAACATGTCGGTGAAATTGCTAGAGTCGTTGCGTATGCAAAACAGCAATTCGGAAAACCCATATGGCTGGTGGGCACAAGCCGAGGCACGGTCTCAGGGACAGCCACGGCAATTGCTTTAGGTGAAACTGAGGTTCAAGGACTGGTTCTGACATCCAGCGTCACATCAAAAAAGACTGGGGCCATTGCGACCCAGAACATTGGCAGCTTGAAAATACCTGTTCTCGTTGTCCATCACAAAAACGATGCTTGCAAAATTTGTGTTCCATCCGAGGCAAGCCGAATCACGGCTGACTTGAAGTCGTCGCCAGTTAAAAAATTTGTGTTGGTCGAAGGTGGATCCGATCCACAAGGTGACCCCTGTGAGGCTCAGCATTGGCATGGCTTCATCAACTTTGATAAAGAAACCGTGAAAATCATTGTTGATTGGATCAAGAATCCGCAGAACACATAGTGCAACATGAGTCTTCATAGAATTAACAATGCAGAAACCACCCATCTACTATCTGACTGGCATGGGTGGAACGCTTCACACAGGGCTTGGTCAAGCCATCTTGCAAAGAGGCCATGACGTCACGGGCAGGCAGCTGTGTGGTGAGTTCAGGCGCATGGCATTTCAAGACCAAATAGACACCGTTTGCACGGACCTGAGCGCACATTTTTGGCACAAAGACGCCCGATTGGTATGCAACAGCTTTGGTGCTTATCTTGCCTTGCATGCCTTTGCCCAACTTGCCACGCCCTTCGTCGGTAAGGTGCTCTTGTTGTCGCCCATCGTTGGCGAATTTGCCAACAACGATCAAGCGCGGCCGATGAATTTTTTACCGCCACGGCCAACCCAACTGATGGCGTTGGCTACCTCTGGCCTGTACCCCACACCCTTGTGTTGTGAGATGCATGTTGGCTCAGAGGATTGGCAAGCCAACCCAGACAATGTGTCTAAATTTGGGGCGCTCGTGGGATCGGATGTGCATGTGGTGCAAAACGCGGGCCATATGCTGCCCAAAGCATACGTGGGTGGCTTGTTGGATGCGTGGCTCAAATTTAATTAATTGGTGGCAATAAAATAAAAAAATTAGTTCAATCCAATAAATTAAAGGAGACGCCCAATGCCCCTGATGACAGAGCACGAACACAAGTTGTTTGCAACCATGGCGGGTCAAGGCAGCGAGAACCTCTACCCTTCGATACAAGTCAACGCGGGGGAGCAAATAAGTTTTCCGGCTGGCTCGACGCTCACGCTGCAAAACGTCGTCATTTCCAGTGGCGGCAAACTCAGCATCATTGGCCCGTCCAAGGCGTGGACAAAAATTTACATCAAAGGTGACTTGATCATTTTGGGAGAGTTGTCGCTGCAAGGTTTCAGGCGCAACCCAGTTAACACGGAGATGTTCAATGACACCACCAAAGATGGCCGAAGTTTGCACTTTCAATACAACCACACGGCGGTTGGCGCAAAAGGGGGACGAGGCAAAGATCAGCAACCCGGCAACGGTGGTAAAGGCGGGCAAGGCGCTGAAGGTGGATTGAACTATGGCGGCGGGGGCGGGGGCGGCTGTGGTTACAAGACTTACCACAGCCAAGGGACAGACGGCGCCGATGGATCGCAAGCCGTGGGCGGCGAGGGCGGCCCTTGGGGTTGCTACAACAATGTATGCGGTGCCCCTGGCGGACGAGGTGGCAATGGTGGCAAGTCTTTGGATGTGGACGCGGGCATGCTCTTTTTGCAAGTCGAAGGCGAAATCACTGGCAAAGGCGGTGTTGTCAATGGCAGTGGCTTGCAAGGCGGCGCTGGTGACAAAGGTGAAGATGCCAACGGTTACGCGGGTGGCCAAGGCGGTGGTGGCGGAAGCGGCGGCCCCGGTGGCCACGCAGGCTGCTTGATATTGGTGGCCAATCCAATGAAAGTACTCTCGTTGCCAGACATGCGTTTTAACGGAGGCCAAGGCGGTCAAGGTGGCGCGGGCGGCACTGGCTGGCATGGCACAGGTGAGGCCGGAGGGCAAGGCGACAACGGTGAAAACGGCAAGTTTGAAATGTACGAGCCCCTATGAACTCAGCATTCAGCACATGGGCTAGGAAAGCCCCTAGCTGCGCTTGAATTACAATTTTTGGATGCAAACCCTACGCAACGCCCCACTGCTCGCACGACTCGTGCTGGTTTGGTTTGCGTTGTTCATTGGCGTGGCTGTTGCCTCGCCCATCGTCCACACCCAGTCGATCGACATGGTGTGTACCACGTCGGGCAGCATGAAGTTTGTCAACACCGATGACGGCAGCGACGCTTCTTCCAATGTTGCGCACACCTTGGATTGCCCTTTGTGCATTCATGTGCTGGCGCCTTCTTACGAGTGGGGCACGTCGCTGCCTTCCACCTCGCCCTTGGCCCATGTGTTGCAGCCCATTGCAGCGGCACACATTGCGTCACTCACCGCGCCACCGCTGCCCTCGCGCGGACCTCCTGCTACTTCCCTGATCTGATCGCTTAACGGGCTCAGCCGCTCAAAGGCTGGCTCATGTTGGCTTGTTCGAAATGAAGCAAGTCGTTTGATCGCAGGAAAGTTAGTGTGGAGAAGTTAAAAATCAAAACCACGGCAGCCCTGATTGCCGTAGTCGTTTCTCAAACGGCGTTTGGCCAATCAACAACCCCTGAGTCTGTGCAAGAAATTGCACCGTTGGTCGTGACGGCAAGCCGCAACGCGTCGAGGTTGGATCAAATGCCCACCAGCTCCACCATCATCACGCAGGAGGACATTCAAAAGTCGTCCGCGCAATCGGTGGATCAATTGCTCAAAACAATTCCCGGGTTCAATTTTTCGGGTGCGCCTTCTTATTTGAGCGATCCCACCGGAACACAAACCAAGATGCGCGGGTTGGGCAATGACAAGGTGCTGGTGTTGCTCGATGGCATTCCCGTGATTGATCCTTTTTACGAGACAACGCAATGGTTCAGGGTGCCCATGTCATCCATCGACCACATCGAGGTCATGCGCGGAGGGGCATCGAGCACTTGGGGCAGCATGGCCGTGGGTGGGGTGGTCAACATCATCACCAAAACACCTCAACAAAATGCCAGCGAAGTGTCTGTCAGTGCGGGCTCACAAGGCACGACCAACCTTGCGGCGAGCAAAGACATCGTGGCTTCTGATGCATTGCGGTTCAATCTCACCGCCACACGGTTTGAAACCAAGGGTTATCTGACCACGCCATCGCAATTCGCATGGTTGTATCCGGGGCGACAACCCAACACAACCACGAACGAAGACTACCAAATGTCAGCGTTTTTTACGCCAGCCAAAGATTTGAAGGGCTTTGTGCGTTTGGGCATGGCCACGCAAAACCAAGACATTTACAACGCCAGTGGCATCAATTTGCAAAAGAGCCCCAACATCAGCGGTGGGATCACCCAATCGTTTGACGACAAAAGCAGCTTGGACACCAAGTTTTGGGCGCAGAACGTGGCGTTCACCAAATTCAACGAGAAAAGCTGTTATTTTTCTAATGCTTCGACCTGCTACAACGGCGATGGAACGCTGCCAAGCGCAGCGCAAGCGGCAAGCTTGCCCGTGGCAACGTACTACTCACAATTTGGCGATCAAAGCTACGGCGAACGGGGCGCGTCTTCTGTGTATTCCATGCCTTTGACGGGTTTGTGGAACAGCTTGCAGTTGGGGGTGGATTACAGACAGTTGTCTGTGAAAGATTCAGAGAAGTTTTACGGCTCGCCTCAGTCTGTGGCGAGTCCGCAGAACTTTTCTGGCTCTTACGCTGGAACGGGGACACAAACCTTTTCTGGCGCATTTGTGCAAGCAAAGTTTTCTCCCACCGACGCCCTGCAAGTCACCGTCAGCGGACGTTACGACGGATGGAACAACACCGAGCGCACGGCTTATTTCA
The DNA here is from genome assembly GCA_903925445.1 of uncultured Burkholderiales bacterium. GTDB lineage: Bacteria > Pseudomonadota > Gammaproteobacteria > Burkholderiales > Burkholderiaceae_C > Limnohabitans. Next base: position 13,610 of record CAIYFE010000334.1, read on the forward strand.
CCAGAACGACCGGTGCTACTTCGGGCGGAGCCTCAGCCGATTTGAGCAAAACGCAGATCGACCCTTCCATTGGCGTGCATTACGACGTGAACGATGCGTGGGACATGCGAGGCGCGGTGTTCAAAGCTTTCAGAGCGCCGGGCTTGAACAACCAAACGCGTTCGTATGGCACGGGCAGTAGTTTGGCCATTGCAAACCCGGATTTGGCTCCTGAGACGGTCACAAGTTTGGAGCTGGGTGCCGATCACAAGAGCGCGCAATCTAAATTCAGTGCCACTTATTTCTTGACGTCCATCAACAACATGATTGCGACCACCAAGGTTTCTTCCTTGTCCATGTTGCCACCCATCCAGCAAAGCATTTACACAGCAGCAGGCGGTACATCGTCCAGTTCTTTTTACACCAACAATCAAAACGGACAAGCCAACGGCATCGAGTTGACAGAAAAATGGAAAGCCAACGACCAATTGACGATTGATGCTTTTTACACCTACACCCACACGTTTTTAACGAGCACATGGAATGGTGTGACTACCCCGATCAATACACAGTTGGCGGGTATTCCACGCACCACAGCTTCTTTGTCGGCTACTTGGCAGCCGGTTGAAAAAGTCAAAGCCTATTTGCAAGCTTTCTACATGGGTCCTTTGTCTGTGCAGCAAACGGGCACGTCGGCGGGTGCGGTGACTTTGAATGCCCTTCAAGGCAGCAACACCATTTACAACGGCAGCGTCAACTATGCGTATGATCGCTCGACCGATTTATTCGTCAACGCGACGAACATCTTCAATCACAGTTACCAAGACGGCACATACACCGCAACGTCGCCGCAGGGTATGACCTTGGCACCGCCCAGAAGCTTCATGGTGGGTGCGCGCTACAGGTTTTGATTTTCCCAACACAAGGTGGTTTTGACATGAATCTTCGTGGGCTATTGCAGATGGGATTAGGCTGGGTCATCGCTTTTTCAGCGCATGCTCACGGCGATGCTTCGGGTGCGCATGCAGGGCACGGCTCGCATGCAGCACGTCCACAACTGGCCACAGGCGCAGCATTTGCGCCCGATGGCAGTTTGTGGGTGGTGGGTTTGAATGAGCAGTTGCAACTCTTTGTGCAAAACACGTCCCCCAGCTCGCTCACCGATTGGTCGGCGCCGAAAATTTTGGACACCCAAGCAGATGCAATTTCTGCGGATGGCGAAAATCGACCCAAAATCGCCTTTGGCCCCAACCATTGGGTGGTGATCAGTTATACAAAACCGCTGGCCAAACCTTATACGGGCTTCATTCGCATGTTAAGAAGCGAAGATGGGGGCAAGACTTTCTCACAGCCCTTCACCGTGCACCGAGACAAGCAAGAAATCACGCACAGGTTTGAATCCATAGCGTTCGATCCCAAAGGAAATTTGCACACACTTTGGATCGACAAACGCGACCAACCCGCAAAGAACTCAGGGAAAACCTATGTGGGCGCGGCGGTGTACAGAAATGTTTCGACCGATGGTGGCAAAACTTTTGGTCAAGACCTCAAAGTTGCAGACCATTCGTGCGAATGCTGTCGAATCGCCTTGGCATTCGATCGCCAAGGCGAACTGCAAGCCCTTTGGCGCCATGTGTTTGGAGAACAAACGCGCGATCACGCATTTGCCCATGTGATGTCGAGTCAGCCCAATCAAATATCACGAGCAAGTTTTGACGATTGGCAAATCAACGCCTGCCCACACCATGGACCGGGACTTGCCAGCAACATGGCGGACGGCGTTCAAACGGGCTACCACGTTGTGTGGTTTGGCATCCGTCAAATCAACGGTGAAGCCCTAGCCGCTGTGCGCTATGGGCAGCTCAACAATGAAGGGCAACCGATTGAACAAAGCCTTCGAGTGTTGCCCGATGCGCGCGCCGAACACGCCGATGTCATGGCCGATGGCAAAAAAGTGGCCATCGTTTGGCGCAGCACAGAAGGTGCTTCGACCCAGTTAAAAGCTTGGCTATCGACCGATGCTGGACAAAGCTTTGAATTGAAAGACTTGTCGCAAGCCCAGGGGTACAACGACCATCCGCGCTTGGTGCAATCCAAGGATCGCATGGTGGTGGTGTGGCGAACCATGAGTGGAGTGCAAGTGCATGCGTTGGCTTTTTAAATTTTTTTTTTTTGGACTTGTTTTTTGTGCTCATGGCAGCGGTTGGGCTCAAGCGCGAAAAGAAGTGCTGCCTTTCAACGAGTCCACCTGGGCCAAGTTGGTGCCTGAGGTGCGTCAACCCACGGCGTATTTGTTCACCACTTCGTATTGCAGCACCTGCCCCGATGCCTTTGCGGTTTTGCACAAGGTCGCTCAAAAAAGTCAGAAAAAAATTGAGCTCGATGTTGTGATGATGGACGTTGAAGGCGCGCAAGCCCTCAAACATGCGCGGTATTTTCAAGGGCTGTCTAAGTTGTATGCGTTTGATGGTTTTGAACCTTCCATCCGTCAATCCATTGACCCTCAGTGGCCCAATGTGACGCCCTACATTGTGTTGTTGGATGGGCAAGGAAAAATGCAAAAAACCATTGGCTCGCCATCGCCGGACATGTTGAAAAAATGGCTGGATTTTTGAGTTGAGTTTTTTGCCAACCCAGGCAATTGACGTTGATCAAAACTCGACCGCGCCAATCCCTGATAAAGTGCAGGTTGTTGCGCCGTGTGCGCTGGGGTTTTTGACAAGCCAACTGGTCACAGTTGGCTTTTTTGTTGTTTTGTGGGATTGAGCGACGTGTTTAAAAATTTAATGGTGTATCGAATCGACGCCGGCTGGCAACCCAGTTTTGAGCAAATGCAAGACAGTTTGTACGCCGAGCGGTTTGTGCCCTGCGGCGCAAGTCAAGAAAAAGCCATCGGCTGGGTCGAACCCCGAGGCGAAGCGCATGCGCCTTTGGTGGAGTTGGTGGCGGGGCAACTCATCTTGAAACTCAAAATTGAAACCAAGTCGGTGCCTACTTCGGTGGTCAACCGCAAGGCCAAAGAGCGCGGGGCGCACATCGAATCCACCACAGGGCGACGCCCGGGTAAAAAAGAAATGCGTGAGATCAAAGACGACGTCAAGTTGTCCTTGATGCCCCTGGCGTTCACCAAAGAAACGTCGGTGTGGGTGTGGATCGATCCCAAAGCGCAGTGGTTGATGCTCGATGCGGGCAGCCAAGCCAAGGCGGATGAAGTGATCACGATGTTGGCCAAATCTTTTGTCGGTTTGGGGTTGCGCTTGATCAACACCCAACTGTCGCCGCAATCGGCGATGGCCTCATGGTTGCTGGCGCAAGAAGCGCCGTCGGGCTTCAGTGTCGATCGCGAATGCGAACTCAAAGCCGCCGACGAATCCAAAGCGGTGGTGCGCTATGTGCGCCATGCGCTGGACACCGACGAGGTCAAGCAGCACGTGGCGGCTGGAAAATTACCCACCCGCTTGGCCTTGACTTGGGACAGTCGGGTGTCGTTGGTGTTGACCGAAGCCTTGCAGCTGAAAAAACTTGCATTTTTGGATGCCGTGTTTGAAGACTCATCCAGCGAAAAAGACGAAGGCTTCGATGCCGACGTGGCCATCGCCACGGGCGAGTTGCGCAAATTGCTGCCCGATTTGATTGAAGCTTTGGGCGGCGAAGTGGTCTAGCGCTCAGGCGCGCAAATCCAAGGTATTGCCCAAACCCAATGCAGTTGAGGCCGCATTGGCGTTGAATGCGCCCGCTTGCGTGGACGCAACAGACTGCAGCAACGGGGCGCTGTTGTTGTCTTGTGTTTCGCTGGCATCTTCAGCTGCGATCGCGCCCAACAATCCGCCCGACGTGCCTTTGCCGCCGATGGCATCTTGTGCCGTTTTGATGTCTCCGTTGCTCAAGGCCGTGCCAATGGCCGACAACATGGCATTGGATTTGACGGTGGCGGCGCTCAAATTCAGGTTTTTGAAAGAGGTTTGAGCCAACTGCAAATTGCCCGATCCCAAGGCAGAAAACAAATTTTTGTAGTTTTGTTGCAGTTGTTGCGCGCTGCTGTAAGCGCTTTGCTGTGCGCTCAACGCTCTGATGATGGCGGTGCTCATGGCTTGATCCTTGTCGGTGGTGAAATCCACAGTGGAGCAAGAACCTGCAAATTTCAGGCCAGACCACTCCGTCGCAAATAAGGGCAAGGCTTTGCCGCTTTGAAAAACAAAACGCGCCCAGCGGGCGCAATTTGAACGCGTTTGTTTTCTAGTGTTTTAGAGCGAGCAGATCAGAAACCGTGAACGAATGCGATGGAAAGTGCGCTTGGGTTGACGGTGGCATCTTGGCCGCCAGGCGTGCCA
>CAIYFE010000335.1 GCA_903925445.1 uncultured Burkholderiales bacterium
CAACAAGCGGTGCAACTGCACGGCGGCATTGGCGTGACCGACGAGTACATCGTGAGCCATTACTTCAAGAAACTCACCCAACTCGAAATGACTTTTGGCGATACCTTGCACCACTTGGGCGAGGTCAGCGCCAACATGCAAGATACGGCGGGGGTGTTTGCTTAAGTCGATTCGACCTTCACAAACCGCGGCTGCACCACGCCGTCGATGTTGACTTGCTCTAAAAACATCGCGGCGGGGCGCACCCACAAGCCGCCTTCACCATACAAAGCGCGGTACACCGTCATGGCTTGCAGCGATTCGCTGTGTCTTGCGGTGCCGATCACCTCGTACATGCCGCCTTTGTAATGGCGGTACAAACCGAGAGGCGTTGCTTGGATTTTGGGTAGGTCTTGGTCGTTCATGGCTGGTGGGACAATACAGACATGCATCCTAAAGCCTTGTTAGAAGCTTGTACCGAGCTTGTCCGCCTCACTTTGAAGTTTGAACACCCAGCAGACGCTGTGGTGTCCAAGTTTTTCCGTGACTATCGCAAAACCTACGCCTTTGGCCCGCGCGAGCGCGCGGTGCTGGCAGAGACCGTTTACAACGTCTTGCGCTACAAATTGCGTTACGACCATTTCGCGCCTTCGGGTTCTGGGCCCAAAGAGCGCCGCATGGCGATATTGGGCTTTGCCGATTACTTGGATCAACAAGCCAGCGCCTTGCCAAGTAAAAATGTCAGCAAACCCGCACCGGGTAAGCGCCAAGCCGATGCGTCGGGGCCACGTGACTTTCTCAAAAGTGCATTGAGCAACCCCGAAGTGGTTTGGCTGGACGCTTGCGAACACATCCAAATCGCCGATTTGATGGAGCGTCACCGCCACAACCTGCCCGAATGGCTGGTCGAGCCGCTCAAGGCTCAGTTGGGCGCAGGTTTTTGGCCGCTGGTCGAGCGCCTCAACGCCAGCGCAGCATTGGATTTGCGCGTCAACACCTTGCACGACAAACGCGATGACGTGCAGCATGAGCTGGCGCTTGCTGGCATCAAAGCGCGCGTTACACCTTTCTCTCCTTGGGGCTTGCGCATTGACGGCAAACCCGCTTTGAGCCAACTTGACGCCTTTGCACGCGGCGCGATCGAGGTGCAGGACGAGGGTTCCCAGTTGTTGGCCTTGCTCTTAGACGCCAAACGCGGCGAAATGGTGGTCGATTTTTGTGCGGGCGCGGGCGGTAAAACGCTGGCGATAGGCGCATCCATGCGCAACACCGGACGCTTGTACGCGTTTGACGTGTCGGCGCATCGCTTAGAAGCACTCAAACCCCGCTTGGCGCGTAGCAAGCTCTCCAATGTCCATCCAGCGGCCATTGCGCACGAGCGAGACGATCGCATCAAGCGCTTGAGTGGCAAGATTGATCGGGTGCTGGTCGATGCGCCTTGCTCCGGCTTGGGCACTTTGCGCCGCAATCCGGACCTCAAATGGCGCCAGTCGCCCAAAGACGTGGCCGAACTGACCGTCAAACAAACCGCCATTTTGGACAGCGCCGCTCGTTTGGTGAAGTCTGGCGGACGTTTGGTCTACGCCACTTGCAGCGTCTTGCCCGAAGAAAACGAAGCCATTGCTCAAGCATTCAGTGCGTCGCACCCCAACTTTGTGCCTTTGCCTGTGGCCGAAGTGCTGGCAGGGTTGAAGGTGGATCAAGCCGATACCTTGTGCACATCAGATGGCCTTTATCTGCGACTTTGGCCTCATTTGCATGCAACTGACGGCTTTTTTGCGGCAGTTTGGGTCCTCAAGTAAAATGGCTGATCGATTGATTGGAAAGATTTGATATGTTTGCACCGGATTGGCCTTGGTTTGACGCCGTGTTGAATTGGCTCTGCAACGGTTGGTTGAATTTCTCTGGCTGGCAGGTGCTGGTGGCCACTTTGGTGCTGACCCACATCACCATTGCCAGCGTCACCATTTACTTGCACCGTCACTCGGCGCACCGCGCCTTGGATTTGCATCCCGTTGTGTCGCACTTCTTTCGTTTTTGGTTGTGGCTCACAACCGGTCAAGTGACCAAAGAGTGGACCGCCATTCACCGCAAACACCACGCCAAATGTGAACAAGCCGAAGACCCCCACAGTCCGCATGTTTACGGCATCAAAACCGTGTTGTTGACGGGCGCAGAGCTCTACCGCAAAGAATCAAAAAACCAAGAAACCTTGGCGCGTTACGGTCATGGCACGCCCAACGACTGGATGGAGCGCAACGTCTACACCCGTTTTTCATGGCAAGGCGTGGCCTTGATGTTGATCATTGACTTGGCTTTGTTCGGCGCTTTGGGTTTGACGGTGTGGGCCGTGCAAATGATGTGGATTCCAGTCACCGCGGCGGGCATCATCAATGGCGCGGCGCATTATTGGGGTTATCGCAATTTTGAAGCGGCTGACGCGAGCACCAACATCTCGCCTTGGGGCATCCTCATTGGTGGCGAAGAGCTTCACAACAACCACCACACCTACCCCACATCGGCCAAGTTATCGGTCAAGTCTTACGAGTTTGATTTGGGCTGGGTTTATATCCGTGTGCTCGAAACCTTGGGTTTGGCCAGCGTCAAAAAAACGCCGCCCAAATTGGCTTTTGGTGATGTGAAAGCCGTCGCCGACGAAAAAACGCTTGAAGCCTTGATCGCCAACCGTTACGAAGTGATGGCCAATTACGCCCGACAACTGCGTGTTGCAGTCAAGCAAGAAATTTCAAACTTGCAAACCTTGCCCGCTGACGGTGTGTTGGCAGCTGCCAAGCGTTGGATGCACCGCGATGCAGAGAAAGTGCCAGCCAAAGTTTTGAGCCAACTCGAGCAAGCTCGTCACCTGCTGCCGGCTGTGGATCAAATGGTTCAGATGCGCGAAGAGTTGCGCCAACTTTGGCTCAACACCAATTTGACACGCGCCCAACTCGTGGCCGATTTGCAAGCTTGGTGCAAACGCGCCGAAGAAAGCGGCATCGCCGCTTTGCAAGAGTTTGCCTTGCGACTGCGCGCTGTGCATGCTTGAAGCGAGTTGACATCCAGACAACAAAAAACCCGCCGAGGCGGGTTTTTTGTTGAGTCCAAGTTGAATTATTTCAATTTGGTTTCTTTGTATTCGACGTGCTTGCGAGCTTTGGGATCAAATTTCATGATCGTCATTTTCTCGGGCATTGTCTTTTTGTTTTTGCTGGTCGTATAAAAGTGACCTGTACCTGCTGAAGATTCCAGCTTGATTTTTTCACGTCCGCCTTTGGATGCCATGATCGTTTCCTTTCAATGTTCGGGGATTAGGCTTGACCGCGGGCGCGCAAGTCGGCCAGCACAGAGTCAATACCGTTTTTGTCGATCAGGCGCAAAGCGGCGCTCGAAACGCTCAGACGCACCCAGCGGTTTTCGCTTTCAACCCAGAAACGACGATATTGCAGGTTAGGCAAGAAACGACGCTTGGTTTTGTTGTTGGCGTGGGAAACGTTGTTCCCAGTCATTGGGCCTTTGCCCGTTACTTCACATACGCGTGCCATGTGGACACTCCATGATTTTTTCTACAGCGAAGACTGACGCCTTCGCCTCACCTCGCCAGATAGGGTGGCGGTAACCCAAAATTTGCAGTTTTCAGCAAAGCCTGAAATTATAGCCCGATTTCACAGGTTGTGTTGTTCAAGGAAACGTTGAGCGTCCAAAGCCGCCATGCAGCCCGTGCCCGCACTGGTGATGGCTTGGCGGTACACATGGTCTTGCACGTCGCCAGCCGCAAACACGCCGGGAACCGAGGTTTGCGTGGCAAAGCCTTGCAAACCGCCCTGGGTGATGATGTAGCCGTCTTTGAGTTCCAAGTGGCCTTGGAAAATATCGGTGTTGGGGTGGTGGCCGATGGCAATGAAGCAGCCTTGGAGCTGCAAATCGCGGGTGGATTCGTCCACGGTGCTTTTCAGGCGCACGCCGGTCACGCCAGAGGCGTCGCCCAACACTTCATCCAGCACGCTGTGGGTTTGCAGCACGATTTTTCCTTGAGCCACTTTGTCCATCAATTTGTCAATCAAAATGGCTTCGGCTTTGAACTTGTCACGGCGGTGGATCAGGTGCACCACGCTGGCAATGTTGGATAGATACAACGCTTCTTCGACCGCTGTGTTGCCGCCACCGACCACGCACACGGGCTGGTCACGGTAGAAAAACCCGTCGCAAGTGGCGCAGCCCGATACGCCGCGTCCCATGAAAGCTTCTTCAGAGGGCAGACCCAGGTACTTGGCGGAAGCGCCGGTGCAGATGATCAAGCTGTCGCAGGTGTAGCTGCCTGCGTCGCCACTCAAGGTGAAAGGGCGTTTGGAAAAATCGACCTGATGGATGTGATCGAACACGATTTGCGTGTTGAAACGTTCGGCATGTTGCAAAAAGCGTTGCATCAACTCAGGGCCTTGCACGCCATGTACGTCAGCAGGCCAGTTGTCCACTTCGGTGGTGGTCATGAGTTGGCCGCCTTGCGCCATCCCAGTGATGAGCAATGGCTTGAGGTTGGCTCGGGCGGCATACACCGCAGCGGTGTACCCCGCAGGGCCTGAACCGAGGATGAGAACTTTGGCGTGTTGGGTGGCAGACATCGGGTGACTCTATTTAGGGGAGAATGAAAACAATCAACCCGCCATTGTAGAAGTCGGCCAAATGCCCTGCCAAAGTAGGGTTGCGGCTCGGGTAAGCTTCTCACCTGACATGACGTATTCGCTACACACACTCACCAACGATCGCCGCGCTGGCGCTGAAGCCGCGCCAGAGCCCACAGGTTTTAGACGTTTTGCGCAAGAAATTGCGCTGACCTTGGGCTTCGTGTTCATGACTTTTTGGCTGTTGTCGCTGCTGACGCACACCGCCCAAGACCCCGCGTGGACGACTTCAGGTTCGGGCGGCGCGGTTCACAACTTTGGCGGTCGTTTGGGCGCTTGGCTGGGTGACATCAGCTTTTTCATGTTGGGCTACTCGGTGTGGTGGTGCTATGCCGCTGCTTTGGTGAGTTGGTTGGCTGCTTTGGCCAGTCGATTGCGCGAGGACGACGCCAGCGAAGAAGAATCCAACGCATGGCGCAACACCCGCTTTGCGTTTTGGGCTGGGCTGGTCATGTTGCTCATTTGTAGCTGTGGCTTGGAGTGGACACGGTTGTATCGGTTTGAAGACCGCTTGCCGGGTCATGTCAGTGGCGGCGTGTTGGGGTATTTGGTGGGGCCCGCGAGTTTGAAGTGGCTGGGTTTTAATGGCTCGGGCATGTGCTTCATTGTGTTTGGTGTGGTGGGCGCTTCATGGGTGTTTCGCTTTTCTTGGAGCCAAACTGCAGAAAACATTGGCGCAGCGATCGATGGCTGGATCACCGTGTGGCGTGAGCGTCGCGAGTTGGAGCAAGACAAGGCGTTTGGGTTGGCCGCCGCCCGAGAGCGAGAAGAAGTGGTGTTTGAAGAGCGGGTTGAAATTCAAGAGCACCATCCCGAGCCGCTGGTGATTGAGCAACACCCCGAGCCCGTCATGGAGCCTGTGGTCAAGAGCGCACGCGTGGCCAAAGAGCGGCAAAAACCGCTTTTTGCTGAAATCGTAGATTCACGCTTACCGCAAGTGGATTTGCTAGACAGCGCCTCAGCCCGACAAGACACGGTCTCTGCCGACACGTTGGAGATGACCAGCCGCCTGATCGAGAAAAAACTCAAAGACTTCGGCGTGGAAGTGCGGGTGGTGGCGGCTTCGCCTGGCCCGGTCATCACACGCTACGAAATTGAGCCAGCCACCGGCGTCAAAGGCTCGCAAGTGCTGAACTTGGCCAAAGATTTGGCGCGTTCTTTGTCTTTGATTTCTATCCGTGTGGTCGAAACCATTCCGGGCAAAAACTACATGGCCTTGGAGTTGCCCAATGCCAAACGACAGTCAATTCGTTTGAGTGAAATTTTGGGATCGGACGTCTACAACGAAGCCAAATCCATGCTCACCATGGGCTTGGGCAAAGACATTGTGGGCAACTCGGTCGTCGCTGATTTGGCCAAAATGCCGCACGTGTTGGTGGCGGGTACCACGGGCTCGGGCAAGTCGGTGGGGATCAACGCCATGATTTTGAGCTTGCTGTACAAAGCCGAAGCGCGCGATGTGCGCTTGCTCATGATCGACCCCAAGATGCTAGAGATGTCGGTGTACGAAGGCATTCCGCACTTGTTGGCACCTGTGGTGACCGACATGCGTCAAGCCGCACACGGTCTCAATTGGTGCGTGGCCGAAATGGAAAAACGCTACAAGCTGATGAGCAAATTAGGCGTGCGTAACTTGGCGGGTTACAACGCCAAGATTGACGAAGCCACGGCGCGAGAAGAGTTCATCTACAACCCCTTCAGCTTGACCCCCGAGCAACCCGAACCCTTGCAGCGCTTGCCGCACATCGTGGTGGTGATCGATGAGTTGGCCGATTTGATGATGGTGGTGGGCAAGAAGATCGAAGAGTTGATTGCGCGCTTGGCACAAAAAGCGCGTGCGGCTGGCATCCACTTGATCTTGGCCACGCAGCGCCCCAGTGTGGACGTCATCACGGGCTTGATCAAAGCCAACATTCCCACGCGCATCGCGTTTCAAGTCAGCAGCAAAATTGACAGCCGCACCATCCTTGATCAAATGGGCGCGGAAGCCTTGCTGGGCATGGGCGATATGCTTTACATGCCCAGTGGCACGGGTTTTCCCATCCGTGTGCACGGTGCATTTGTCAGCGACGAAGAAGTGCACCGCGTGGTGAGCTTCTTGAAAAGCCAAGGCGAGCCCGATTACATCGAAGGCGTGCTCGAAGGCGGCACGGTCGATGGCGAATCTGGGGGCGGTGGCGCAGATTTGTTTGGCGAGGCGCCCGCAGAAAAAGATCCCTTGTACGACCAAGCGGTAGAAATCGTTTTGAAAAATCGCAAAGCCAGCATTTCTTTGGTGCAACGTCACCTCAAAATTGGGTACAACCGCGCCGCACGGCTGGTTGAAGACATGGAAAAAGCGGGCATGGTCAGCGCCATGAGCAGCAATGGTCAGCGCGAAATTTTGGTTCCCAAGCGCGATGAATAAAAAAACAACTTGGATCTTGGCGCTGGGTGTTTGGCTGGGTTCACAGGCGTGGGCTTCTGGCTTGGACACTTTGGAAGCTTTTTTAAAAAACACGCAAAGCGCGCGCGCTGACTTCACGCAAGTGGTGACGTCTCCCGCCAAACCAGGACAAGCCGCGCGGGTGAAGAAGTCCACCGGAACTTTTGCCTTCTTGCGCCCGAGCAAGTTTCGGTTTGACTACCAAAAACCCTTTGCGCAAACCATCGTGGCCGATGGGCAAACCTTGTGGCTTTATGACGCCGATTTAGAGCAGGTCACCGCGCGTCAGCAAAGCCAGGCTTTGGGCAGCACGCCCGCCGCATTGATCGCCACAGCGTCCAGTGTGGCGTCGCTAGAAAAAGATTTTGTGTTGCAAGCGCAACCCGATGCCCAAGGCTTGCAATGGGTGTTGGCCAGCCCTAAAAACCGCGAAGGCAGCTTGCAATCGGTGCGCATTGGCTTGAGCCAAGAAGGCGCGACCACCCGTTTGGAAAAGTTGGAGATCTTGGATGCCTTGGGGCAAAACTCGGTGCTGAGTTTTGAGCGCTTTCAAGTCAATCCGAGCACTTTGAATGCGGCCACCTTTGTGTTTGTTCCGCCCAAAGGCGTTGATGTGATTCGTCCCTGAGTGAATTGCAATTTAATGAATTTGTTAAATTCATTAAAAACTTATTATTATGATGAATTGGTTAATTTAAATGCGCCCATTCATTCATGTTCAATTCGCTCTGCTCGCTGCCTCTATTCACGCGAAGGTGTAGGC
>CAIYFE010000336.1 GCA_903925445.1 uncultured Burkholderiales bacterium
AAAGCCCACACCGTTGTCAAACAAGGCATCCAAGAGGCGATGCAAGATCATGGCGTCGGTGATGTCGGCCACATGAAATTCATCAAAACAAATGAGCTTGTACTTTTGGGAAATTTGCTTGCCCAAAACATCCAAAGGATTGACCGTGCCTTGCAGCTCTCGCAGTTCACGATGCACTTCACGCATGAATTCGTGGAAATGCAGTCGCGTCTTGCGCTTGATGGGCACGGCCTCGTAAAAACAATCCATCAAAAAGCTTTTGCCACGCCCCACGCCACCGTACATGTAAACGCCACGTGGAATGGGTGGGCGATTGATCAGCTTTTTGAGCGAATTAGAACGTTTTTCTTTGTATTGCGCCCACTCGGTGGCACAACGCTCCAACGCAGCAATGGCTCGCAATTGCGCTGGGTCGCTTTGGAAACCTCGCGTTTGAAGCTCTTTTTGATAGTTTTCTTGAACGGACATACAAGGCCCTATTGTGCCCTGCCCGCAAAAACCTTAAGAATTGTTCTTCGATGACTTGTCCATCAAACCCAAAAACATCCGCGTGAAATAAACCGCCATGACCAAAACCAACAAAATAACCGCCAAACTCATCAGGCCATAGTCGGTTGAAAACAAATCAATTAACATTTTCATTTTTAGCTCCTCATACGAAATGCAGTTACTTTCGTACTTTGAGAAGCATATCGTTCTGATTTACATCAAATTTTCTAGCAATTGATCAGTGAGGCAAAATCAAAGCCATGTCCGAACGCGTCATCCCCCTTGTTGATCAACGCTTGCGTGTCTTGCCCGCAGTTTTGCCGCCGCAGCCCATTGCGCCCAATGGCTTGCTCAGCGACCGTTTGTCACGCCCCTTGCACGATTTACGCATCAGCGTCACGGACAAATGCAACTTTCGCTGCAACTACTGCATGCCGAAAGAAGTTTTCAACAAAGACTACGCCTATCTGCCGCACAGCGACTTGTTGAGCTTTGAGGAAATCACCCGCTTGGCACGTGTCTTTGTTGCGCATGGTGTGCAAAAAATTCGCCTCACCGGCGGCGAGCCCCTGCTACGCAAAAACTTGGAAATTTTGGTCAGCCAACTGGCGCAACTGAGAACGCCTCAAGGCCAGCCTTTGGATTTGACGTTGACCACCAACGGTTCTTTGCTGGCGCGCAAAGCACAACTGCTCAAAGAAGCCGGGCTGCAGCGCGTGACGGTCAGCCTGGATGGCTTGGACGACGCGGTGTTTCGCCAAATGAACGACGTCGATTTTCCAGTCGCTGATGTGTTGGCGGGCATTGAAGCAGCCAAGGCGGCTGGCTTGGGCTTAGACGCACAGGGTCGATGGAGCGGCCTCAAGGTCAACATGGTGGTCAAACGCAGCACCAATGTCGATCAAATTTTGCCCATGGCGCGCCACTTTCGAGGCAGCGGCATCACCTTGCGTTTCATCGAATACATGGATGTGGGCGCCACCAATGGTTGGTGCATGGACGAAGTTTTGCCTTCGGCAGAAGTGGTCAAGCGCATCCAACAAGAATTTCCCTTGGTCGCGCTTGAGGCCAATGCCACCGGCGAAACGGCGCAGCGTTGGGGCTATGCCGATGCCCACGGAAAATTTGACCCCAAGCTGGGCGAAATCGGCGTCATCAGCAGCGTGACACAAGCCTTTTGCCGTGATTGCAATCGCGCACGACTGTCCACCGAGGGCAAGCTCTACCTGTGTTTGTTTGCTTCACAAGGCTGGGATTTGCGCGAACTCATGCGCAACAAACAAGCCAGCGATGCCGACCTTGCATCTGCCATTGCTCACATTTGGCAAGGTCGCGACGACCGCTACTCCGAGTTGCGCGCGCTTTTGCCAGCAGAGCAACAAGCCTCCTTGGGTCGGCGTGTGGAGATGAGTTACATCGGTGGGTAAAGCCATGCGCCCAAATCAGGCGTCCATCACCGGCCTCATACTTGCAGGCGGCCGAGGCACGCGCATGGCAGGCGCAGACAAGGGTTTGCAAACTTTCAATGGCCAACGTTTGATTGACCACGCCTTGCAACGCTTGACGCCCCAAGTTGCCATCACAGCCATCAATGCCAATAGACATTTGCCCATTTACCAAGCTTTGGATGTGGCCGTTTGGCCGGATAAAAACTCAAATTTTGAAGGTCCGTTGGCTGGTTTTTTGGTCGGACTCGAAAACGCGGCGACCCCTTATGTGCTCACCGTCCCATGCGACACGCCTTTTTTCCCGATGGATTTGGCTCAACGCTTGGCCACGGCGTTGCATGCCAAGTCAGCCGACATGGCGATGGTCAGCGCCCCCAGCCCCGCAGAGCCACACATTTTGCGCAAGCAGCCAACGTTTTGTCTGATGCACACCCGCTTGCAGACAAGTCTGAAAGACTTTCTTGCTAAGGGAGGCAGAAAAATTGCAGATTGGGCGTCACAGCACACCACCGTGCTCGTGCCTTTTGATTGGCCTCATGACGCGTTGGATGCCTTCAGCAACCTCAACACGCCAGAAGAATTGCAAGCCCTTGCGCAATCACGCGTCAAGCGTGTTTGACACGGGGCTCAAAGATTTCTTGTGCTGGCATTGGGCTAGAGCGCAACGGCTGATCGTTGCGCACCACCAAGTAGATGTGCTGGTATTTGACAACGCAATCTGCCACAAACCGTTCGGCCAAGGCTTGGGCTTGCGCGCGGGTGTCGGCGGTTGTCACGACGCACGCCATGCGATCGACGTTGTCCACCCAATCGCCGGGTTGTTTGTGCATCTGCACGCCACGAATGCCAGCGTCTTGCCACTGTGGCAAATCGACCCGATTGAACACGCCCGATCGTTGCGCCACAACCCAGCGGCTCACAGCCACACGCGGCGCAGCGGTCGAGGGCATGTTGTGTGGCACGCCCAGATGCAGATCAATCAGTCGCGAATGGATGCACGCATCCAAGGCCGTGCCAATCAAGCGTGGCGCTTGGCCGTCTGCCAAACGGGCTTTGATGTCTAGGCATCGCGGGCCTTGCGGCGTCAGCATCAGCTCAATGTGCGTCGCGCCCCAATCCAATCCGACAGCGTCGAGCAGCGAAAAAACATAGCGCTCTAAAAATTCCCACTCTTCATGCATGGGCGTGAAGCAGTCACCTTCAAGAGCCACCGATGGGTTGTCTGAGAACTTTTCCTCACTCACGCCCAACAATTCATGCAGACCGTCCCGCGTGAAAACATCGCAGCCAACCACCCTGATCTGCGCGTGTGGTTCTTCCACCAAGCGCTCATCGGCTGAAACGCCCAGTGCGCATGTGGCTTGCGCGATGCCCTTGCTTTGCAACAATTCGCTGACTTTCAAGCTGTCATTCAGCAACTGGGCAGTCTCGGGGTTTAAAAACTTCAAACCCAACACTTGCGCCAAACGGGCGGCGACTTCCAGTCGGTGGTCGACTAGGCAAAGCAAGGCATCGAAGTGCTCAAACTGGTGCAAGGCCTTCATGTAGAGGTGGATCTCAGCCTCGTTGTAGTTTTCAATTTCCACCAAGTGGCGCGCCTGCTTCACCCACTCCCAAACCTCAGCGCTTGCCTCGTACGAAGACAAGTCGGAGGTCAAAAAGCTAAAGCTATCGCCGCGAGCCAGCGCGGCTTGAATGATGTGGGTGTCATTGCCAGCGGGCAGGTCGAGGATGAGCAGGTGCTTGGAGGTCATGGTCGCAATCCTTGAAGTAATTCCCAGCAGCTAACGCAATCCCCGTGCCACAAAAGAAAAAGCCACTTTGACCGGATCAAAGTGGCTTTGAATTCGCCGCTGAGCGGAAAAACCTTGCCGATTGGCAAATTTTTTCCGCTGGCGCAGCGCTTTGGGCATTTCGCCCAAGCGTCAATCGAGCATTTCAGCGGGAATTTCTAACGGGCCTTTACCGCTGTATTTTTCCAACAGGATGTAAATGACGGGCGTGATGTAGAGCGTGATCACTTGCGAAAAAGCCAAGCCGCCGACCACCACGATGCCCAAAGGCATGCGCAATTCAGCCCCTGCTCCCAGACCCAACGCAATGGGCAAAGCGCCCATCATCGCGGCCAAAGTGGTCATCAAGATGGGGCGGAACCGCGTCAAACAGGCGCTTCGAATGGCTTGCGCAGGCGTCATGCCGTGGTGGCGTTGTGCCTCCAAGGCAAAGTCGATCATCAAGATTGCGTTCTTTTTCACGATCCCGATGAGCAGCAAAATCCCAATCGTGGCGATGATGGTGAGCTCCATGTTGAACAAACGCAAAAACAGCAGCGCACCAATCGCGGCAGAAGGTAGCCCCGCCAAAATCGTCAAGGGATGGATGTAGCTTTCGTACAAAACACCCAAGAGCACGTAAATCACACACAAGGCGCTGAGCAACAAAATCACCTGCCCGGACTGGCCGCTTTGGAACACGGCCGCATCACCGCCGTAGCTGGTGATGATGGTGGGCGGTAATTTGATTTCGGTGATGAATTGATCAATCTTCTTCGTCGCGTCTCCCAGGGGTGCGTCGGGCGCCAAGTTGAACGAAATCGTCACCGCAGGGATTTGCCCTTGGTGGTTCACCGCCGTTGGACCAATGAAGCGCTTGAAGGTGGCCAAGCTGGACAAAGGCACCAAGCGATCGGTGGCGCGACCACGGACATAAATTTCATTCAGACCGCTTTCAAACTGGCGGTTTTCCTCGCTCGACTCCAAAATGACTTGGTAGGTGTTGACCGGGGTGTAAATGGTTGAAACCTGTTTTTCGCCATAGGCCGAGTACAAGGCTGTGCGAATGTCGGCCACCGTGACGCCTGAACTGGCGGCTTTTTCACGATCGATTTCAATCTGAACATTCAAGCCTTTGAGCTGGGAGTCGGTGGTGACGTCTCGGAAAATGGGGTCGGCACGCATTTGACGCACCATTTTTTCGGACCACTCGTTCACGCCGTCAAAACCCACGCTTTGCAAAATGAATTGATAGCGGCTTTTGCTGACTTTGCCCCCAAGCTGCAAGTTTTGAACCGGACGCATGTAAACGTTCATGCCAGGCAAGGACCTGAACTTACCGCGCAAGCCCTCCAGCACCTTGGACATGGGCTGGTGCTCGCTTTTGGGTTTCAAGTTGATGAACATGCGGCCGTTGTTGGGCAAGTTGCCGCTGCCGCCGCCACCGCCCACAAACGACACCATGCTCAACACATTGGGATCGTTGCGCACCATCTCGGCTGCGCGATCTTGCAAGGCCAACATGGATTTGAAAGAAATATCTTCCGAGGCTTCGGTGGTCAGCTGAATTTGACTGATGTCTTCTTCAGGGAAAAAGCCTTTGGGAATCCAGATGTACATGCCAATGGTGATGGCAAACGTCGCCAAAGCCACCACCAACACATAACGCTGGTGCGCCAAACACCAATCCAGCGTGGTTTCGTACTTGGTCAGCACGGCATGGAATGCGGCATCGAACTTGCGAACAATCCAAAAGTCTTTGGGCTCCTCGCCGTGTTTGGGCAAATACTTGCTGCACAACATGGGCACCAAGGTCAACGAAACAATGGCTGAGACCAAGATGGACAGCGACACCACCACCGCAAACTCACGGAACAACAAGCCAATCGGGCCAGGCATGAAAAAGATCGGGATGAACACCGCCACCAAAGAAATCGAAATCGAAATGATGGTGAACCCCACCTCTTTGCTGCCCTTCAAAGCAGCCTTGAGCGGATGCATGCCTTCTTCGACATAGCGCATGATGTTTTCAAGCACCACGATGGAGTCATCCACCACCAGCCCGACAGCCAAGGTAATGCCCAACAACGACACGTTGTCCAAGCTGTAGCCCAACCAGTACATCAAGAAAAAAGCGCCGATCAAAGACACGGGCAAGCTCAGCGCTGGAATGACGGTGGCAGCGGTGTGCTTCAAGAACAAGAAGATGACCATCACCACCAAGGCCACGGTCAGCAGCAACGTGAAATTCACATCGTGGATCGACTCACGAATCGACACCGAGCGATCGTTGAGCAAGTTGATCTGCATCGAAGCAGGCATTTGCTTTTCAAACTGCGGAATCATGCGCTTGATGCCATCGACCACCTTGACCGTGTTGGCACTGGGCTGGCGCAACACGGCAATGATCACGGAGCGCTCACCCATGAACGAGCCACTGGTTTTGACCTGCTCATAGCTTTCGCTGACGGTAGCCACATCCGACAAGCGA
>CAIYFE010000337.1 GCA_903925445.1 uncultured Burkholderiales bacterium
CACTGCTCAAAACCCAAGCTTGCGTGATCACGCAGGGTTTTGGCAACTTCCAAATAATGATCGGGCGCAACGGTGAGCGTCAACTCGCCCAACGCAGCCTCTAAATGCTTGATCTTGTCGCCCAGCACTTCGCGCAGTGCGGCTTCAAGGGTTTGAATGGAATGACTCATTGAATGCTTCCTGCTCAACGTGCAATCGTGTTTTCGCGGCGAATCTTGCTTTGCAACTGCAAGATGCCGTAAAGCAGTGCTTCCGCGGTTGGTGGACAACCGGGGACATACACATCCACGGGCACCACGCGATCACATCCGCGCACCACCGAATAGCTGTAGTGGTAATAGCCGCCGCCGTTGGCGCAAGATCCCATGGACAACACCCAGCGTGGTTCAGACATCTGGTCGTAGACCTTGCGCAAAGCGGGCGCCATTTTGTTGCACAAGGTGCCCGCCACGATCATCAAATCGGACTGGCGCGGGCTGGGACGGAACAACATGCCAAAACGGTCGATGTCGTAACGCGCTGCGCCAGCATGCATCATTTCGACGGCGCAACAAGCCAAGCCGAATGTCATGGGCCACAAAGAACCGGTCTTGGCCCAATTCACCACGGAGTCAACCGATGTGGTGATAAAGCCGTCTTTCATTACACCTTCAATTGCCATAAGGTTTACCTCTGTTATTCCCAGTCCAATGCACCTTTGATCCACATGAAGGCAAAGCCAGCCACCAGGATCGCAAGGAAGATCATCATGTCAATGAAACCGATGAAACCAATTTCTTTCAACGCCACCGCCCATGGAAACAAGAAAGCAATTTCCAAGTCGAACAAGATGAACAAAATGGCGATGAGGTAGTAGCGCACATCGAATTTCATGCGCGCGTCTTCAAAGGCTTCGAAGCCGCATTCGTAAGGGGAGTTTTTTGCTTCGTCGGGACGGTTGGGCCCGAGAATGAAACCCAGAACTTGGGGGGCAACCCCCACGCCAAGGCCCACAAGGATGAAGAGGAGGACGGGAAGGTATTGTTCTAGGCTCATCACAATCTCGCGTTAAGACTATTCGTTTAGTCTGCGAAGTTTGCCTGGGCTGGCTAACGCCAGAATGACAGACAGACTTTTTTTGGATGGTGCCGTCGGCGAGACTCGAACTCGCACAGCTTTCGCCACTACCCCCTCAAGATAGCGTGTCTACCAATTTCACCACGACGGCTTGGGATTTATCAGCAAAAAGCGAAGAGGGATAACGCTTGCTGAACAGCCTGAGAGTTTACCCTGAAAAAGGTGTCATTTCTCTGGCTGTCCCAGGTTTTGTTTCACTTGGTGGGGATTTGACCCACGCCTGAAGCCGCCTGCGCAGCAGCAGGTGCAGCCGATGCAGCATCGACTGCCACGGGCGCCACAGCCGCAGCACCTTCGAGCACGCTGCCTGTTGAGGCAGGACGCAAGTTGCCAAAGTAAGCCAAGGCCAAAGTAGCCACAAAGAACACCGTGGCCAACACAGCCGTTGTGCGAGACAAGAAATTGGCGCCACCGCTGGCTCCAAACAGACTGCCTGAGCTGCCGCTGCCAAACGCAGCACCCATGTCAGCGCCTTTGCCGTGCTGAATCAAAATCAAACCAATCATGCCCAAAGCTGACAACAGCTGAACCAGCTGAATGATGTTCAAGATAACAACGCTCATTTAAAACTCCAAAATTTCAATCAATATCAACGCGCCGCAGCGGCGATGATGGTCAAAAAGTCTGCGGCTTTGAGGGCAGCGCCCCCAATCAAGCCGCCATCGATGTCGGGTTGCGCCAGCAGTTCGGCGGCATTGGCTGCATTCATGCTGCCGCCGTA
>CAIYFE010000338.1 GCA_903925445.1 uncultured Burkholderiales bacterium
GCCGCTTTGGATTACTTGCAACGTCTGTACAACATGTTTGGCGACTGGCACTTGGCTTTGGCTGCTTACAACTGGGGTGAAGGCAACGTCAACAAAGCCATTGCACGCAACCAACGCGCAGGCTTGTCCACGGGCTACTTAGATCTGAACATGCCGATGGAAACACGCATGTACGTGCCCAAGTTGCAGGCCATGAAAAACTTGGTGCGCGACCCCGTGAGCTTTAACTTGGAGCTGCCCAGCATTCCCAACCACCCCTACTTTCAAAGCGTGCCGCTGGCGCGCGTCATGGATGTGGTGGTGGCGGCCAAGTTGGCCGAAATCTCCATCGAAGACTTCAAAGCCCTCAACCCTTCAGCCAGCCGCCCGGTGTTGCTGGCGGCTGGAACGCCCAACATCTTGCTGCCTTGGGACAACGCCGAAGTGTTTCAACGCAATTACGAATCTTCAACGCTGGGACGCATGGCCAGTTGGACGGCCTGGGTCGCCCCCGCCACCATGAAAGTTTCTGAAGCGGCCAAACGCAACAACATGAGCGAGGCCGAATTTCGATCGCTCAACAACATTCCCCCACGCATGTTGATCAAGGCTGGCTCTGCCTTGCTGGTCCCGCGCAGTGGTCGCGTGCTGGAAGATGTGAATGCGAATTTGGCCGACAACGGCCGCCTAGACCTTTCACCCGAAGCCGTTGCCAAACGCAAAAAAGCCGGCAAAAAGGGGGCGAAAAACGCCAAGGGCTCTGAGAAAAAATCCAAGAAGAAATAAGCCCTGACTCAGCAGGGCTGGGTTCATTCAGCGGCGGTCTGCCAGCGCATGAGCGATGGTGCCCAAGTCCACGTATTCCAACTCGCTGCCCACGGGCACACCTCGCGCCAAACGCGTGACTTGAACGTTGCGGCGCTTGAGCGCCTCGGTCAACACATGCGCCGTGACCTCACCTTCGGCGGTGAAATTGGTGGCCAAAATGACTTCGCTGACCACGCCATCGCTGGCGCGATCCAGCAGTTTTTGCAGCCCAATTTCTTTGGGGCCTTTGCCTTCGATCGGGCTGATGTGCCCCATCAACACGAAGTAAAACCCTTTGTACGCGGAGGTTCGCTCCAAGGCCGATTGATCGGCAGGAGACTCGACCACGCACAAACGCGTGGCATCACGCTGCGCATCCGAGCAGGTGTCGCAAATGGGTTGCACAGTGAAGGTGTTGCATTGCTGGCAATGCCCTACTTGGCGAGCTGCTTGTGCCAAAGCGTTGGACAACAGCAGCGCCCCATCGCGGTCGTTTTGAAGCAAGTGATACGCCATGCGCGAGGCCGACTTCACCCCCACGCCGGGCAAACGGCGCAAGGCTTGAATCAAGCCATCGAGCACAGCGGCGTCCGACATGCGCTTAAAAAGGCAGCTTCAAGCCAGGAGGCAAGCCGGCAGTGAGCTTGCCCATTTTGGCCTCGCTGGTTTCGGCGGCCTTGCGCACCGCGTCATTGAAAGCGGCAGCCACCAAGTCTTCGAGCATGTCTTTGTCGTCAGCCAACAAGCTGGGATCGATGGTGATGCGTTTGACCTCGTGTTTGCAAGTCATTAAGACTTTGACCAAGCCCGAGCCCGCTTCGCCCGTGACTTCGATGTTGCCCAATTCTTCTTGTGCTTTTTTGAGGTTGTCTTGCATGGCCTGAGCTTGCTTCATCAAGCCGGCGAGTTGACCTTTGTTGAACATGTGTTTCCCTTGAAATAAAACTAAACAGGTTTGATGCTGCCAGGCACGATTTTCGCGCCAAAGTCGCGCATCAAACTTTGCACATACGGATCGTTGAGGATGGTGTCTTGGGCTTGCTGCTGACGCGCCGCTGCGGCCGCCGCGTTGCGCTTTGCAGGACTGTCGTGCACAGCCCCCAACTCAACCATCAGCCGCACGCCATGCCCGGCTTGCGCCAATGCGGCTTGCAAACGCTCGCGGCTGGTGGGATTGTTGAGCGATTCGCGCTCGACGCGAAGCATCCAGGCATCGTCGTCTCGCGCGATGAGTTGCGACTGCAAAGCCAGCTCACGCACCAAAGCGTTGATGGTTTCTGCTTTGGCCATTTGTTGCACCAAGCCATACCAAAAATCGCCCTCTGGTGTGGTGTTGATCTGCGTCAGCGCAACGGGCGAAACCTGCTCCAGCTTGGCGCTGGGCTCGGCAATTTCTCGCACAGGCATGGCCACCACGGCAGCATCCGAATCATGATCGGCGCGATCACCACTTGGCGCCAACTCCGCTTTGGGCGGCGACATCTCGCGCACCGGCAAAGGCTGCACCGTTTTGGCAAGTGTTGGAGCGACTGCGGGCGCAGCGCGGGTGTCATTCAGGCTTTTTTTTTCAGCCGGTGCGTTTGCGTGCGAAGCAGTCTGTTGGGGCTTGAACGCCAAGAGCCGGAGCAAGACCATGGTCAAGGCCGCGTATTCGTCAGGCGCCAACCCCAGCTCTTGTCGTCCATGCAAACACAGGCTGTAGAGCAATTGCGTTTCATCGGGCGGCAAGACGGTGGCCAAGCGCGCCAAGTCTTGCGCTTCAGGATCGGCGTCAGCCTCTGCCATCTGAGGCACGGCTTGCAACACGGCCATGCGTTGCAGCACCAAGGACATTTCTTCCATCGTGGCCGCAGCGCTGATGCCGTTCAGTCGCAAGGCTTCAGAAGTGTCCACCACGGTTTTGCCGTCGCCTTGCGCCAAAGCTTCGATCAAACGAAACACGTGGCTGCGATCTGCGCTGCCCAGCATTTGTCGCACCGACGCTTCTTGCAACTGCCCGCTGCCGTACGCAATGGCTTGATCGGTCAGGCTCAGGGCGTCGCGCATGGACCCGCGCGCAGCGCGCGCCAACAGGCGCAAGGCCTGGGGTTCGGCAGGAATGTTTTCTTGGGTCAACACGTGGCTCAAGTGCTCCAGCACTGTCTCAGGTGCCATCGGACGCAGGTTGAACTGCAAGCAGCGCGAGAGCACGGTGACGGGCACTTTTTGCGGATCGGTGGTGGCCAACACGAATTTCAAATACTCGGGCGGCTCTTCCAATGTTTTCAACATCGCGTTGAACGCGGTGTTGGTGAGCATGTGCACCTCATCGATCATGAAGACCTTGAAGCGTCCTTGCACTGGCTTATAAACCGCTTGCTCGAGCAACGACTGAACTTCGTCCACGCCACGGTTGGAGGCTGCGTCCAATTCGGTGTAGTCCACGAAACGTCCGGCATCGATGTCGGTACACGCTTGACACACACCACACGGCTCGGCCGTGATGCCGCCTTGCCCATCTGCGCCCTGGCAGTTGAGCGACTTGGCCAACACGCGCGAAACCGTGGTTTTGCCCACGCCACGGGTACCCGTGAACAAATACGCGTGGTGCAACCGTTGGGTGGTCAGCGCATTGGTCAGCGCTTGCACCACGTGCTCTTGACCCACCATCTCGGTGAAGGTTCTGGGTCGGTATTTGCGGGCGAGCACGAGGTAAGACATAAGCGAGGCATTCTAAGTGACCTACAATAGACAGTTGACGGGCCTTCCCACATGGTGAAGCGGCCAACCGGGTCAGGCGGGGAACCGAGCAGCCCTAACTGTGGAGCCAGTGCTGGGGTCAAGGCTCGTCAACTTCCCCCATATGTTTTTTTATTGACGCGAAGCCACCGCGCCACGGATTTGCTGGATCAGCAAATTTTTCATGTCCGACTGCATGGCTTTTGTGCGCAGCTCGATGTAGCGTTGCTTGGCTTTGTCTGGGTTGAGTTGCGATTCCGACATCGCTTGCAGCCACAAGCCGTCGTGGCGCTTGCCTTCTTCGAGTTCGCGCAACACCAAGGCACGCACCATGTCTGAAGGGGTTTGAGGCATGAAGGACTCCAAAATTGAGTAATTCAGTTCATTTTGCACTCAAAACACAAAAATTACGCTTTTTGACAGAAATTGAGCAGGCAGATTCAATCCAAACCCGCACCTAGTCGGCCTTGAGCGACTGCTCCATCGCTTGGAGCAAGGTGTCGCTTTCATGCGCCCCGCTGACGCCAACTTGCCGATTGAAAATAAAAAACGGCACGCCTGAGATGCCCATTTCTCGCGCTGCTTGGTCTGCATCTTGGGTTTGCGCATGCAAATCGACATCGGCCACGGCGTCTTGAGCGGTTTGTTCAGGCATGCCGGCTTGCACTGCAATGCGAACCAACGCGGCCGAGTCGGTCAGGTCTTGTCCTTGCATGAAGTAGGCGTTGAACAGCGCCTCCACCACCGCCTCTTGGCAACCCAAGGGCTCAGCGGCGGCAATCAGACTGTGCGCCACCAAGGTGTTGGGTTGGCGGGCGATTTTTTCAAAGGCAAAGGCCAGCCCTACTTCTTTGCCAACGCCTGCCACGCGTTCGTACACCGACGCCCCACGCTCACCAAATTTTTCTTGCACATAAGTCAGCCGATCAATGCCTTGGCTTGGCAAATCCGGGTTGAGCTGGAATGTGTGCCAGCGCACTTGCGTGGAAATATCGGGGTGTTTTTGAGCAAAAGCTTGCAAAGCCCCTTCGAGTCGACGCTTGCCAACGTAACACCAAGGACATACAACGTCGCTGACCACATCGATGCTCAGATTTTTCATAGGGGTACTTGCTTTCTGCCAAAATAACCCAAATATAGCTTTATCGCCGATTCAAAAAAAGGAAACTTCAACATGGCCAGCGATCTGATCAAACACATCACAGACACCAGCTTCGAAGCCGACGTGCTGCAAGCCGACAAACCCGTTTTGGTGGATTACTGGGCCGAATGGTGCGGTCCTTGCAAAATGATCGCCCCCATCTTGGACGAGGTCTCAGCCTCTTACGAAGGCAAACTCCAAATCGCCAAAATGAACGTGGACGAAAACCGTGACATTCCCGCCAAGTTTGGCATTCGCGGTATTCCTACCCTGATGTTGTTCAAAGGCGGCCAGCTGGCGGCGACCAAAGTTGGCGCCATGAGCAAATCGCAACTGACCGCGTTCATCGACCAACAACTGGCTTGATCTGACCCAACTCAGCCTTGGTTTTCAAGAAGCCTGCTCCCGTCAAAAGGGGCAGGCTTTTTTCCTGTCATAATCTCATCCATCTCGCCACCCACCCATGAGGTGTTTGGTCGCCAAACGGCAGCGAGTGCGGGTGCCACAACTCTCGGCATCACTTCAATCCCCCCTATTTTTTTGACGCGACTCCCCATTGGAGTAACTCCATGCATCTGAACGAACTCAAGGCACTCCATGTGTCTGAAGTGCTGAAACAAGCCGAAGCCCTCGAAATCGAAAACACAGGCCGCATGCGCAAGCAAGAGCTGATGTTTGCCATCATCAAAAAACGCGCCCGCGCAGGCGAACAAGTCTTTGCCGATGGCGTGTTGGAAATCTTGCCCGATGGCTTTGGCTTCTTGCGCAGTCCAGATACCAGCTACACCGCCAGCACGGACGACATCTACATCAGCCCCAGCCAGGTGCGAC
>CAIYFE010000339.1 GCA_903925445.1 uncultured Burkholderiales bacterium
CTGATCAAGTTGGCTCTGGCCACTGGGTCCACTTATCGCAAGAAACCTCTGCAACAATCAACACCTGGCTGGACTCAGCCCAAATCAAAACAGGCTATCTGCTGAGGGGGATTCGGATTGACGGCAAAGTTTGTCCAGAGCTTGGCGCCAGCCAAGTCAGTCGGATTTTTAAAGGATTAGCCCAAAAAACCAAGCTTGATCCCCATATCGTGAACGCGATAAGTGGTCACTCTATGAGGGTAGGCGCCGCTCAAGACCTGCTGATAAATGGCGCTAGCCTCCCTCAGATCATGGTCAAAGGCGGGTGGGTAAAAACTGACACTGTGATGCGTTACATCGACAAGGTCAGACCATCCACCAGCTCCATTAATCTGTTCTAACAAATGAACCCACATACAGAGATACATACATTCATACATACATGCATAGATAAAAGTATTAATTAAAGCCAAATTCTTTTTGTTCAAAATTGAACAAAACCCATATCTGGCGCTAGAATTCTTATCAGTTCAGAAGCGATCCCTTTTTTGTTTCGAGTGCTTAGCAATCGAAATGGCGGTAGCGTGGCTGACTTATCAACATCATGACTAACAAGCAAGCACAGGCACAGGAAGATACTTACTTTCGTGTCCTGCGCTTACTAAAGGAAAACCCAGATCTTACGCAACGCGAGCTTGCTGAGAAACTTGGTGTGAGCGTTGGTAGCCTGAACTATTGCTTGAAAGCTTTGATTGAAAAAGGCTGGATCAAAGTCCAAAACTTTAGTCATTCCAAAAACAAGTTTGGCTATGTCTACATCCTGACTCCCCGCGGGATTGCTGAAAAAGCCGCGCTAACCAGCGGTTTCTTAAAGCGCAAGCTTGCCGAATATGAAACGATCAAAGCTGAGATTGAATCACTTAACTTAGAGCTTCAATCGAAGCAATAACAAAAAGCATGATCAACGTTACTCCAGTCGTTTTGTGTGGTGGCTCAGGCACACGTCTGTGGCCTCTGTCCCGCGCAGGCTTCCCAAAGCAGTTTTTGGTTTTGTCTGGCACGACCAGCTTGTTTCAGCAAGCGGTCGAGCGCGTTAACCAGTTAGGTGCATCCGACATCGCCGTGGGTAGCACCTTGGTCGTCACCAACGAAGAACATCGTTTTTTGTCGTTGGATCAGTTGCGCGAGTTGCCGCATGTCAACGCCACCCTGTTGCTTGAGCCCGCAGGCCGCAACACCGCCCCCGCACTCACCCTGGCTGCTTTGCACGCCACCGAGCATGGCCAAGACCCCATTTTGGTGGTGACACCTGCTGACCAAACCGTACAAAACCCTCCAGCGTTTCAGCGCGCATTGCAACAAAGCATCCGCGCTGCAGCCAATGGTGGCATCGTCATCTTGGGAATTACCCCCGACAAACCTGAAACCGGCTACGGCTACATCCAGCAGTCGGGCAGCGCTGGCACACATGGCCAATACACCGTCGCTCAGTTTGCCGAAAAACCCAGCCTCGAAGTTGCTCAAGCCTACTTGACCGGTTGCCAACACACCTGGAACAGCGGCATGTTTGTGCTGCGTGCCAGCACATGGCTCAAGGCTTTGGCCCAGTTCCGTCCCGATATTGCCACGGCCACCCAGACAGCGTGGCAAACCAAAACCACCGACGCATCCTTTGTGCGCCCCAACAAACAAGCCTTTGCTCAAGTGCCATCTGAGTCCATCGACTACGCTGTGATGGAAAAGTGCCCTGGGTCTAGTTTTCCCATTCACATGGTCCCGCTTGATGCAGGGTGGTCCGACCTTGGCGCTTGGGACGCCGTGTGGAAAGTCAACCAAGACGGTCACCAAGACGCACAAGGCAATGTGACGCAAGGCGACACTTTGCTCGCCGATACCCACAACACCTTTGTGCATGCCTCTAGTCGTTTGGTAGGCTCGGTCGGTGTGAGCAACCTAATCATTGTGGAAACCCCCGATGCAGTGCTCGTGGCCGACCGTAGCCAAAGCCAAAACGTCAAAAAGCTCGTGCAACAGCTCGAAGCCCAAAAACGCGAAGAGCTCACCCTGCACCGCAAAGTCAACCGCCCTTGGGGTTGGTACGACAGCATTGACGAAGGCGAGCGCTTCAAGGTCAAGCGCATCCAAGTAAACCCCGGCGCAAGCCTGAGCCTGCAAAAACATCATTACCGTGCCGAGCATTGGATTGTGGTCAAGGGCACAGCAGAAGTTACCAACGGCGACAAAGTGTTGCTGCTGACCGAAAATCAGTCTACTTACATCCCATTGGGCGAGGTGCATCGACTGGCCAATCCAAGCTCCATTCCGCTCGAAATCATCGAAGTGCAATCTGGCAGCTACTTGGGTGAAGACGACATTGTTCGTTTTGAAGACACCTACGGACGCACAGAACAAAAATGACAGGTCAAAAAATCTATGTCGCAGGCCACCGTGGCATGGTGGGCTCGGCCATCGTGCGTCACTTGATTGCGCAGGGTGTAGCACAAAGTCACATCATCACCCGCACACATGCAGAGCTAGACCTGACCAGCCAAGCCGCTGTGCAAGCGTTTTTTGCCGCTGAAAAACCCACACAGGTGTATTTGGCGGCGGCCAAGGTGGGCGGCATTCATGCCAACAACGTCTACCCTGCCGACTTCATTTACCAAAACATCATGATGCAAGCCAATATCATCGAGGCCGCATTTCAAAACGGCGTGCAAAAATTGTTGTTCTTGGGCTCAACTTGCATCTACCCCCGCTTGGCCGCGCAGCCCATGCGAGAAGACGCGTTACTTACTGGCACGCTTGAGCCCTCCAACGAACCCTATGCCATTGCCAAAATTGTGGGCATCAAACTCTGCGAAAGCTACAACCGCCAATACGGCGCAAGCCACGGTGTGGACTACCGCAGCGTCATGCCCACCAACTTGTATGGCCCGGGCGACAACTACCACACTGAAAACAGCCACGTCATCCCCGCGCTGATTCGGCGCTTTCACGAGGCCA
>CAIYFE010000340.1 GCA_903925445.1 uncultured Burkholderiales bacterium
CCGGCGTGTCGGTGACCGATCGCGGCTTCATCAACGTCGACATTCAAATGCGCACCAACGTGCCGCACATTTTTGCCATTGGCGACATCGTGGGTCAACCCATGTTGGCGCACAAGGCGGTGCATGAAGCGCACGTCGCGGCTGAAGTGATTGCGGGCGAATTGCAAGGCAACAAAAATCTGGCATCTGCGGCCTTCAATGCGCGTGTCATTCCCAGTGTGGCCTACACCGACCCCGAAGTGGCTTGGGTGGGTTTGACCGAAGACCAAGCCAAAGCACAGGGCATCAAAGTCAAAAAAGGTTTGTTCCCTTGGACGGCTTCAGGTCGCGCCATTGCCAATGGCCGCGACGAGGGCGTGACCAAGCTCTTGTTTGACGACAGCCCCGAAGCGCACGGACACGGCAAGATCTTGGGCGGTGGTATGGTGGGAACCCACGCGGGCGACATGATTGGCGAGATTGCACTGGCCATTGAAATGGGCGCAGACGCCGTGGACATCGGAAAAACCATCCATCCTCACCCCACGCTGGGCGAAAGCATTGGCATGGCGGCCGAGGTGGCGCACGGTAGCTGCACGGATTTGCCGCCGAGCAAGAAGTAAAACGCTTTGCTGCCGTTGCTACAACGGTAGCAGGGCGGTGGAAAGGTCAGCCATTCACTTGCGTGGATGTTTCTTGGCCTTTTCAAACGCTTCTTTGCGGATGGCTCGTTCGGCGTCGGCTTTTTCGCCGCGAGCCAACCATTCGGCAAACTCTTTGGGCGTCTCTAAAGTGAGTCGTCCCAGCACGCCCGATCTGAAATCGTGAATCAACAAATGCGCTGCTTTGGTGGTGTTGGCGCGTCCGCCACTTTGCACCGCGCCCCGTTGGCGGGCAATGGCTTCGAGCATTTGTTCGTCGTTGTGGCTGGCCACATCTTGAATCTTGTAACGGTCTTGCAACGCTTGCGGATAGTGCGCAATGAGGTAGTTGAGCAGTTCTAGCGCGACTTCTTCTTCGTCAAAAGCGTTGACCCCAATGGCGCCGCTGGCCGCCAAGTTATAGCCGCTTTGCGCCACGATGATGCGTGGCCACAGCACACCGGGGGTGTCGTACAAATAAAAATCATCGGCCAGGGTGATGCGTTGCTCGAGTTTGGTCACGCCGGCTTCGTCCCCGGTTTTGGCCGCCCGTTTGCCTTTGAGCGTGTTGATGAGCGTGGACTTGCCCACGTTGGGAATGCCGCAAATCAACACCCGCATGGGTTTGACCATGCCGCCGCGCAACGGTGCGAGTTGATGACACGCTTCAATCAGCGCTTTGGCGGGCGATGTCATGCTGGTGTCCAGCGCGATGGCGCGCACGTTGGGTTGTGCGTTGTAATGCGCGAGCCATGCGGTGGTGCGCTCGGGGTCGGCCAAATCTTGTTTGCTCAACACCTTGAGCGCTGGCTTGCCATGGATCAACTCGGCCAACATGGGGTTGGCGCTCGAGCCCGGCAAGCGCGCATCGAGCATTTCGATCACCACATCAATGTCAGCAATCCGCTCCCCAATCGCCTTGCGCGTGAGGTGCATGTGTCCGGGAAACCATTGAATTGCCATGAAGCGGTGCTTGACAGTTGAGTGAAAACAGGCATTTTTGCACGGCTCATGGCGCCTCAGGGTTTCAGGCTTTGTGCGGCACCAACGTTTTGCTGTAAAGCGATGCGCCAACCAAGTCCTTGAGCGTCACCGTCATGGCTTGGGTTTTGGCATCGATGTCCACTTGGCCGAAAAACTGCATGCCCGTTGAAGGCGCTGCATTTTGTTCTTGCGGCGCTTTTTGATAGGCCACTTGTAAGCCAAACGTGTTGTCAGGCAAGTTTGGACCAAAGGCCCCTGCATTCAAAGGTCCTGAAACAAACTCCCAGAAAGGATTGAAGTCGTTGAATTTGGCTTTGTTGGGATCGTAAAAATGTGCAGCGGTGTAGTGCACATCGGCCGTGAGCCAAACGATGTTGTGGATGTTTGCTTTTTTGATTTCACGCAGCAAACGAGCGAATTCGATTTCACGACCTTTGGCCTCGTTGTTATCGCCATTGGCGATGGCTTCCCATTGGTCTGATCCGTCTGCTGTTTTTCCATCCGGTACTTGTAAACCAATGGGCATGTCGGCAGCGATGACTTTCCACGTGGCTTTTGATTTTTTCAAGCCTTCAAGTAACCAAGCAATTTGTGGTCGACCTAAGAAGGCCGATTCTTGGTTTTCCGATGTTTGCAAGTTGGCGCTGTTGGGTCCACGATAGCTGCGTATGTCCAGAACAAACATATCCATCAAAGGACCGTGCGGAATGTGGCGGTAAACACGTTCAGATTCTTGATTGCCAAAATTGCGCATGGGCGCGAATTCGTGAAAGGCTTTGGTGGCTCTAGCGACCAACAAAGGAATATTTTTTTCGGTGTAGCGATTGTCTTTTGAGAGGTCTTTCGAGTCTGAGTAGTTGTTGCAAACTTCATGGTCATCCCATTGCCAAATTTGCGGGACATCGGCGGCCATGCGACGCAGGTTGACATCCATCATGTTGTAGCGGTATCGACCACGGAATTCGTTGAGCGTTTCTGCGACTTTGCTGACCTCTTCTGTCACGATGTTCTTCCACAGCGAACCATCTGGTAATTTGACTTCCGCCGTGATGGGGCCATCGGCATAAATGTTGTCGCCACTGTGCAAAAAGAAATCAGGATTGACTTGGCGCATTTGTTCGTAAATTTTCATGCCGCCCCAAGCTTCATTGATTCCCCAGCCTTGTCCGACGGTGTCGCCACTCCAAACAAAACGCACGTTGCGCGTGGCTTTTTGATGCGTCGCTTGCGGCAAACGCAAATGACCGCTCATGGCCTGCGAGAGCACGCGCTCGTTGTGTAAGTCTTGCAAAACAACGCGATAAAAAACTTCTTGTCCTGCGGGCAGTTGGGTGAGATCGATGCGGCCTGTGTAGTCGGTGTTTTCCAGCAAGTAATTGCCACGGATGCGTTGCGCGTTGGCAAAGCTGGCGGTGCTTGACCATTCGACCCACATGCGCGCAGGACGATCGCTGCGCGCCCAAATCATGGCAGCGCTGGATGTGGGGTCGCCGCTTTGGATGCCCGATGGGAATTGGGGCCGCATAGCGTCACGCGTGATCACAGCCGGTGCTTGAGCAAAAGCCAAAGCAGGTGCCAATAGACTTTGAGTGCCAATCAGGGCAGAAGAATTGAGAAAGCGACGACGATCCATGAAAGCTCCTTGGGTGAACAAAAAGAACTTTGCATTGGAATGAAGTTGAGTGTCAAACGGATGACAAATATCAAAACATCAGTGGCTGATGCGCGACGAGTACCTGCAGACTTGCGGGTTGAACCAAGTTTTAGAAAACTCCGCCAACTCATTGTTGGCTGTCCACGACAAGCGTTCAATGTAGCCCGCAATTTTTTTGGCACGCAAGCCAAAAGCGTTGACAGTCCAATCGGGAACGGTTTGGGTGTAAATGTGATCTTCTACCCGGCTGATCCAGAGATCAAAATTTTGTTGATAAAACAAATACATCGATTCACCCAACTCATCGGCTTTGAGTTGTTGGCTTCTTTTGGCGTCCAACCAAATTTCTTCGAGCGCCACGGGTGTTTGATTGAGTAAACGCAAGCGCCTGATGCGCCAAGCGCTGCTTTTTTTAGAGGCAAGGCCAAAGCTGGAAATGTCGGCGGGAGTTTTCAACTTGTCTACGCTCAAGATGTGGGCGCTTGGCATGCCAGGTCCATCGTGCAACTCTAGGCGGAAAAATTCATAAATACTTTTACCTGTCCCCGTGTTGCGTACATAAGTGCCGGAGCCTTGGATGCGTTCCAGCACGCCTTGCTGTTGCAGCACTTCCAGAGCTTTGCGCAGCGTGCCGACTGCCACTTGCAGGGACTGCGCCAATTCAGCTTCGGTAGGAAGGCGCTCGCCTGGGCGAAAGTGGCCTGCTCGAATTTGTCGGCTCAGAAGTTCTGAAATTTGCAAAAATTTGGGCAGCGGTTGGGCAGCGGTCAGGGTTTTCATAGCCCAAGTATGACAAGAAAAATCAAAGGCGCGCGTAAATTCATATACCATTCATTCAGTATTGATGCATGGAGGACTGTATGAGCGTAGTTCCGGTTCGTGGCGAGGATATTCAAAGCGCGGAGGTTGCTTGGTTTGCGCCTTTGTGCTCCGATGATTTTGGACATTTGGGCGTTCCCGATGGCCAGTACCGCAGCAGTTGGGAGAACACCCGCCAAATTGCTCTGCGCGCTGAGCAATTGGGGTTTCGCAATATTTTGTGTCCGTCCTCTTACCAAGTTGGGCAAGACACGTTGACCTTTGCCTCGGCCATGGCTCCGCTGACTTCGCGCATGAATTTATTGGCTGCTATTCGGTGTGGCGAGTTGCATCCGGTTATGTTGGCTCGCACGGTGGCGACTTTGGACCACATGTTGAAAGGTCGTTTGACCTTGAATGTGATTTCTTCAGACTTTCCTGGACAACAAGAAGACAGTGCGTATCGCTACCGTCGTTCTTGGGAGGTGGTCGAGATTTTGAAACAAGCTTGGACGCAAGACGAGATCAACTACGACGGCGACATTTACAAATTCAAAGGGCTATCGACGGACCCAGTCAAACCCTATCAAATCAACGGCGGGCCCTTGCTTTACTTTGGAGGCTACAGCCCAGATGCCTTGGAATTGTGCGGCGCACATTGCGACACCTATTTGATGTGGCCAGAAACCAAAGATGTTTTAGCGCAACGCATGCGCGATGTTCATGCCCGAGCCGCGCATTACAACCGTGTTTTAGATTACGGTTTGCGTGTGCACATGATCGTGCGCGATACCGAAGCTGAAGCCAAAGAATATGCCCGCGAATTGGTTTCTCAACTCGACGATGAAAAAGGTCGAGAAATTCGCCAACGCGCTTTGGATGCAGGCAGTTTGGGCGTAGCGCATCAAGCTAAAAACCGTGAATTGGCGGACGAGGAAGGCTACATCGAACCCCATTTATGGACCGGAGTGGGACGCGCGCGCAGTGGATGTGGCGCGGCCTTGGTGGGCAGCGTTGATCAGGTGTTGAGTGAAATTGAAGAGTACAAAAAAATGGGTATTCGGGCCTTTATTTTTTCTGGTTATCCCCATCTGCAAGAATGCGAAATCTTTGGCACCAAGGTGTTGCCTCAACTCAAAACTTGCACGCTGGCTCAAGAATATGGGCGCGTGCCTTCTCAAACCCCCGCGACGCCTTTGGGCGTTGGAGTCCGTCGATGAACGTAACTTCTGTGGCCTTGTCGGCCAATATTTCTTTGAGTCGCATGGCTTATGGCGTGTGGCGCCTGTCCGAGTCCGCCGATTGTTCGGCTCAGGCTGTGGCAGCGCGCATTCAAGCGTGTTTGGATCAAGGCATCACCACGTTTGATCATGCCGATATTTATGGAGACTATCGTTGTGAGGCGCTGTTTGGCGATGCACTGCGCGCCTATCCTGCGTTGAAAAACAACATGCAAATCGTGACCAAAACCGACATCATGTTGTTGTCCAAGCAATGGCCGCAAACACGGGTCAAGCATTACGACACATCCGCGGAGCATGTTCGAGCGAGCGTCGATCGCTCGTTGCAACGCATAGGTGTGGATGTGATTGATGTGTTGCTCATTCACCGTCCAGATCCGTTGATGGATGCGCAAGCGCTGGGTGCTTGCTTGGATCAATTGATCGATACAGGAAAAATCCGTGCAGCAGGTGTCTCCAACTTCATGCCCTGGGACAGCGATTTGTTGCAGTCTTGCATGAAGCATCGCTTGGTGACCAATCAAATTGAGTTGAGCTTGATGCACACCGCGCCATTGACCAATGGACAACTGGCACACGCGCAGCAGCACCGTCAACCGGTGATGGCTTGGTCGCCCTTGGGTGGAGGTCGCTTATGGGGTCAAGAAGCGGCGGCGCAACGCTTGGCGCCCAAACTCAAATCGTTGGCTCAAACGCATGGCGTTGATGAAACGGCCATTGCCATTGCTTGGCTCTTGCACCATCCCGCACAAGTTTTGCCTGTGATGGGTACCAACGATTTGGAGCGCATCCGTGCGTTTCACCAAGCCTTCAAAGTCCAGCTTGATCGTCAAACTTGGTTTGAACTTTACGAGTTGGCGCAGGGCAGCGAAGTGCCCTGACGTCGGGTTTTTTCAAGCGAATTAAAAACGCCGCGTTTGCGACACAGGGTCATCGAACTTTGGAACTTGCTGATTTTTCGGGGCGGCGCAGGCAATCTCTGCACCTTGGCGTGCAAACAGGGGCAACTTATTCAAGGGCGCATCCACGGTGTGTGATTGGCCGGCTTCAAAACGTTGTCCAGTCTCAAAGTCAAACCAAGCTTCGCCTGCAGAAAGTTGTGGCAAATAAACCGTGCGTTGGGTTTGACCTTGCGCAACCACCGGTGCCACCAACAACCATGCGCCCAACATGAAGTCGTCGCAATCTTCGAAGCACTTCTCGTCGTTGGGGAAGTCGTAAAAAGTGGGTCGAATGATGGGCTCGTGATGCACAGATGCACGTTCAAACAGTGACCACAAGTAAGGCATCAAGGTGTAGCGCAACTCAATGGCGCGAATGACGTCGTCTTTGACCTCCGGGTGCATCCACGGCAAATTGCTGATATTGCCGGCTTTCCATGAATTCATGACCATGCGAGGGTTGAGGCAGCTGGCTTGCACCCAACGCAGAAATAATTCGGCATCGGGCAGGGGGCCAAAAAATCCACCCACATCGTGCCCCACGTTGAACATGCCTGACAAGCTCATTTGCAGTGCGGTGCGGATGTTCCATTTCAACGTTCGCCAGCTGGTGGTGTTGTCACCCGACCAAGTTTGCGCATAACGCTGAATGCCCGGAGGGCCAGCGCGTGTGACGGTAAACACGTGTTCGCGTCCCAAAGCTTGCGCTTGGGCTTCAAAGGTGGCGCGGGTCATCAGCAAGGCATGCAGCGGACGTGAACGGTGCATGGCAATGGCTTGCCCCCAGCCGTTCGAACGTGCGTCTTCGTTCAAGATGGCGTATTCGTTGTTGTCGTTCCAGCCTGCATCAATGCCGTAATCCAAAATCTTGGCCTTGAGTTGAGATTGCCACCACGCAACTGCCTTGGGGTTGGTGAAATCCAAGTGCGCACCTTGACCATCCCAATAGGGTTCGACCACAGGTTCTTGTTGCGCATCTTGGATGAAGGTTTTCGTGGTGACGTGTTCATCAAACGCCGGATGGTCATCCAACAAGCAGGGTTTGATGTTGGCCACCAAATGCATGCCGTGGTCGTGAAATTTTTGGTTCAGCGATTTGGGATCAGGAAATTTGTCGTGATTCCAAGTGAACACATAACGTCGCTTGCCCCGCGTCGAGTAACCCGATCCGTAATGAAAGGCCGATACTGGCACGCGGTGGTGTTGGGTCAAGTCAATGAATTGCGACAGTTGATGTTGTGCATCTGGCGAGTCGGCCAAGCCCATGGCCGTTTGCGCATAACCCAAAGTCCAGCGCGGAGGCAGGTGCGTGCCGCCTATGAGTTGCATGAATTGGGCGATCACTTCGGCCGGTGTGTTACCCACCATCAAGTAGTAATCCAAGTCGCCATCGTCGATGTCAATGTAGCGATAAAAGTCGTGGTAGTTGTCGTGTTCGCAACCGAAATCAAACGTGCAGCTGGCCAGTGTGTCGTAGTAAATGCCAACCCATTGCCCCTGCGGCGTGCGACTCAAAACAAAAGGCCAATGCTTGTAGAGCGGATCGCCATGCTCGGGGTCATAGCCCAGTGAGTCCATCGCCAACGTGCGCAGGCGACGACCGCTGAGATTGAGCGGGCCTGTTTTGTCGCCCAAGCCATAAAACTTTTCGGCATCGTCGCGCTGGATGTAATGGCGCACAGCGCCCGTGCGTTTGTCGCTCAAGTAAGCGCTGGTGCTGCGATCGCTGAGCACCATTTGTTCACGTCCTTGGTGTTGCCAATGCCACACCAAGCGCAAGGGGTTGGCGTGCAGTTCAACGCGCAACTCTGAACTCTTGAGGCTGAGCAATCCGTTGTTGATCTGTTGATCAAGATTGGGTGCAGCAAAACCGGACACATCGTCGCGGCTCCTGCCTTGCCAAGGTACATCGTTGGTTGGATTGGTCTGCGGCGCAATCGCCCACGTGTTGGGTTCCAGGTAGCCCGTGGTGGGTTTGAAAGTGACACGTGCCATGCGCTCGCTCAAAAAGCGCAGCCGCAGTTGGCCGCGCTGAGGCAAGTTGATCTCGGCGCCATTGGATTGCGGCGTCCATTGTTCTGCGTTCCAAGGCGTCATGGGCGTGGTCCTAGTGCTTGGCCTTGGGCATCAAAGCTGTGAATGTGCGCTGGGTGGGTGGTGAGGTGAAGGACTTGGGCGACCGCAGGGGGCGCGGTGTCTTGCAGCAAGGCCTCGATTTTTGTGCCATCGGCCAGTTGGCCTTGCACCAATGTTTGAGCGCCCATGTATTCGGTGTTTTTCACCGTCACAGCCCAACCTTCGTGTGCATCGCAGGTCGTGAAATGTTCAGGCCGAATGCCAATTTCATGGGCTTGACTTTGAATGGAAAAATTGTGCGCAGGTTGCGTCAATAAGCTTTGGGCAGGAATGAAGTTCATCCGAGGACTGCCAATAAAGCCGGCAACAAATTTGTTGACAGGACGCTCGTACAGCGCTTGTGGTGTACCGATTTGCTCAATCTGGCCTTGACGCAACACCACAATGCGATCGGCCAAGGTCATGGCTTCGACTTGATCGTGTGTGACGTAAATCATGGTCGCACCCAAGCGTTGATGGAGTTCGCGCAACTCACTGCGCATCGAAACGCGCAACTCAGCGTCCAAGTTGGAAAGCGGTTCATCGAATAAAAATATTTTTGGCTCGCGCACAATGGCGCGTCCAATCGCCACACGTTGGCGTTGCCCGCCAGAGAGTTGCGTGGGGCGACGATCCAGCAGCTGATCAAGACGCAACAACTTTGCAGCTTCTTGCACTTTTTGCGCGATGGTTGACTTGTCCACGCCCATGTTCTCAAGGCCGAAGGCCATGTTGGCATACACGCTCATGTGAGGGTAAAGCGCGTAAGACTGAAACACCATGGCGCAACCTCGGTCGGCAGCTGACACTGCATTCACAACTTCAGTGTCAATGCGAATGTCACCCGAAGTGGTGTCTTCCAACCCTGCAATCATGCGCAGCAAGGTGGATTTGCCGCAACCTGAAGGGCCCACAAACACCATGAATTCACCGTGCTGGACTTGTAAATCGATGTGTTGAATGACGTGGGTGTTGCCAAACGATTTGGCAACGGCTTGAAGTTCTAAGGTGGACACAAAAAATCCTCTGATTATTTAACGCCAGCACTGGCAATGCCTGTTGTGATGTAGCGCTGCAAAAATGCAAACACCAGCGTCACGGGCAATAAGGTGATGACTGTCATGGCCAGCAGGTAATGCCATTGCGTGTTGAGTTCGCCTTGGAAAGAGTTCAATGCCAATTGCAAGGTGAAGAATTCCGATTTGGACAAGACAATCAAAGGCAGCAAGAAATCATTCCAT
The DNA here is from genome assembly GCA_903925445.1 of uncultured Burkholderiales bacterium. Taxonomy (GTDB): domain Bacteria; phylum Pseudomonadota; class Gammaproteobacteria; order Burkholderiales; family Burkholderiaceae_C; genus Limnohabitans. The sequence goes on from CAIYFE010000340.1 coordinate 9,595, forward strand.
CGCCACATGACAGAAAAGATCGCCAACACCGCCAAAGCAGGCGCGCTCAAGGGCAGCACAATGCGCCAGTAAATGCGCCATTCGCTGGCGTGGTCCATGCGAGCGGCTTCTAAGAGTTCATCGGGGATGGTCAACATGTATTGCCGCAGCAAAAACACCCCCGTGGGCGTGGCAACAGCGGGCAAGATGACGCCCCACAAACTGTTGAGTAAGCCTACCGAGTTGATGACCAAAAAGATAGGCACCAGCACGATGGTGGGCGGAATCATCAAGGTAGCAATGATCAACAAGAACACCGCCTTTTGACCCGTGAACTTGTACTTCGAAAGCGCAAAGGCAGCCATTGAATTGAACAGCAATGTCAATGCAGTGGCGACGACCGTGATGAAGACGCTGTTGAACAAATAAGTGCCAAAAGCAAATTTGCCAAACAACTCGGTGTAATTGCTGGTTGCAAATTTCAACTCACGCACTGGCTGGCGTTGCTGAATGTTGACCTGCACTGTTTCTTGGGGTTGGGCTGGATCGACCATCGTGGCCATGATGCCAATGCGACTGACCTGCGCCATTTGCTTGACTTCACCTTGCTCTGTGGTCACGTTGAACAAAGGCAGTGCTTGTGGGTAGTTTTCGACTTGCACCGTGCGTTGCGCATAGGGCAAGAACGTTGGCGGAAATTCTCCAATGGCGGCTTCGGTTTTGAAAGACGACATCAGCAACCACAAGACGGGCGCAAACAAGGTGAACAAACCCACCACCAAGTAGGCGTAGCTCAAAGCATCGGTCCAGCCAAAGCGTTGGGCATGTCGGGTGCGGGTGAGAAATTTCAACAACATGTCATCGCACCTTTTGGCCAGCTTCTTTGGCGCGTGTGAGTTTGAGTTGCAACAGCGTGAGCGCGATCAGACCTAGCGCCAAGGCCAGTGATGCGGCAGCGGCCAAGCCATACAAATGAATTTGTTCCGCAAAACCCGTTTGATAAATGAATTGAACGATGAACGTGGTGGCCGATCCAGGCCCACCGCCCGTCAACACAAACACTTCGTCAAACACTTGTACTGCGCGAATCATGGCCAAGACCAACACCACAATCAAATTGGGCATGAGCAAGGGCAGGGTGATGCGGCTGAGTGTTCGCCAAGGTGAGGCTTTGTCCATCAAAGCGGCTTCATACACATCTTTGGGAATGGCCTGCAAGCCCGCCAGCAAGATGAGGGTGTAAAAGCCCATGTGCGCCCAAATGGAGACAAAAATTGTCCAGAAAAAAGCCCAATGGCCGTCGGTGAGCCAATCGATGGGGTGCTGATCAAGCGCGACCAAAGCCGCATTGAAAACACCTTGGCTTTTGAGCAGCCATTTCCAGATCAAAGCCACGACAACGGGCGAGAGCAACACAGGGTAGAAAAATACGCCGCGCCAAAATCCACGACCCATGATTTTTCGGTTCAACACCAAGGCAGTGAGCAAAGAAAACAAAACCATCAGCGAGACTTGTATGACGCTGAACTTCAAGGTGTTGCCGATCGCGCGCCAAAACACATCTTTGCGGCAGCTTTGAAAATCAAAGTAATCGCGACATTCAAAAAGAATTTGAAAATTCTCTGCCCCCGTGAAAGGGCGCTCCGAGGGCATCAACGCAACGCCGCCCGAGGTGGCGTACAACACGTTGATGACAATGGGCAAAAACGTGAAAAGTCCAAACACCAACAAGTTCGGGCCAACAAACAACCAAGCCAGACGCGACTGCCCCAGCCATTTCTGGCTGAGGGCAAACACAGGTTCTAGAAGGTTAAAAAAGAACGCAAGAAACCGCACAACGCAAACTTATTTTTGCGCCTGCTTGACGGCATCTTGCATGTCGGCATTGATTTTGTTGAGGGCTTCATCCACGCTCAGCTCGCCCACCACGGCTTGCGTCACGCGAGACACAGTCGGCAACATCAAAGCGCGGTTGTATTTGTAGCCTTGAAATTTGTAGGCCACGGGCGACAAGTTGGCCACGCCGCCACTGAACACGCCAAGTGCCGCCTTGGCAGCAGGTTGCGCGCTGGTGTAGTTGACGCCTTTTTTGGCCAGGCCAGCATGTGCAGGGATGTTGTTGGTTTTGGCGATGAAGTCGGCGTAGTTGGCCTCGGCTGCCATGAAACTCAAAAATGCCGCTGTTTCCTTGGGCGACTTGCTGGTTTTCAAAGCCACCCAAGCCGCGCCACCTGGAATGCCGGTGCAAGCCGCTGTGCCGCACGGGTTGGGGACGGCTTCCCAATCAAATTTGGTGCCAATGTCTTTTTGCAAACGGTTGATTTGCCAAGAGCCTGACAACACCATGACCACATTGCCGTTGATGAACTCGCCAATCGAATCGGCGTAAGTGGAGCCGCCCGATCCTGCCCAGACTTCTTTGAGCATGGTGCCGTCTTTGTGCCAGCCAACAAACTTGTTGACGGTGGTTTTGTAACCCGCATCCAGCACCAAATCGCCTTTGGCATCAAAAATTGCTGCGCCGTTGCTGATGGCTGGACCCGCAAAGCGGTGACCGGAGCGATCCCAAGCCATGGCGGCTTTGGTTTGCGTGGCCTTGGCCACTTTGTTGGCAGCAGCAGCCCATTCGTCCCAAGTGGCTTTGGGGCCGGGCAGCGCGACTTTGGCTTGGTCAAACAATGTTTTGTTCACGTAGGGGCCGGTCATGGTCAGTTGTGACATGAAACCGTAAATCCCTTTGTCGCCCGCAGCGGGGCTCAACCAAGGCGCTGTGGAGCCGAACTGCGTGTCGAAATATTTGCGGTCTTTGAGGTTGGGCGAGATGTCCATGTAGAACTTAGACAAGCCACCCAAATCGGTGACTCGCGCAATGTCGGGGCCTTGGCCTGCGGCAAGTTGAACGGGCAGTTGCTCCACAATGGTTTTGTAGGGCACGGTGTCCACCACCACTTTCACGCCAGGATTTTGAGCTTCAAATTTTTTGGCCAATTCCGCGGTGACGTCACACTCCACGCCGTCTTGGTAACACATGACACGCACTTCTTGTGCTTGAACAGACAGAGCGCCAGCGCTCAACAAAGCTGCGGCCAAGAGTTTGTATGTGTGGCCTTGCAACATCGATTCGTTTTTTGACATGGAAACACCTTTTGTTAAACGTATGATGAATGGTAGTTGGATGAGTGCAGTGTGAACCCTAGCGTTTTCACCCATGCATCACCGACCGGAGAGGGAAAATGTGCCGCGCTTCAGATCAATGGCTTGCCCCGTGCGCGCAGATTCTTGTGCCGCCAAGCCCATGCGAACAGCGGCCAGACCATCGTGCAAGCTGACTTCGAGTTGGCCTCGTCCTTGAACGACGGCTTGAAATTTTTGGTGTTGGTAAAAAGTAGAGCCGTTGTGATCGCCAGCGGCCAAGGCTGCAGGGTCGACAGGCACTTCCAATTCGCTGGGGCCTTTGGGGTGGCGAGGGCTCAAGACCAACAAAGGTGTGGGCGGCGCACCCAAATGCGCTGGCCAAAAACGGCCTGGACCGGGCACAAAACATTCGACTTTGGCGTTGGGGCCGACCACGGAAATTTCTTCTTGGTAGCGCGCGCCTTCGGCAAACATGCACAGCTCCAGCATGGCACGTTGGCCAGATTCAAAGTCAACCACGACGTAGGCGTTGTCCAGAATGTCCGGTGTGCCTTGTGGATATTGCTCGTCCAAGTGGTTGTGCGCGACAGAGGCCGAGGCGTAAACGCGGGTAGGTTCGCTTTGGGTGAGCAAGCGCATCAAGTCAAAGAAGTGGCAGCATTTTTCAACCAAGGTGCCGCCGGTGAAGCGGTTGAAGCGGTTCCAGTCACCGACCTTGGTGAGAAACGGAAAACGGTGCTCTCGAATGCTGATCAGGTTGACAGCGCCTGTGTTGCGTTGGCTGTGAACTTCATCGACCAAGCGCTGGATGGGGGGCATGTAGCGGTACTCCATCGCGACCCAAATGGCTTGCGTGTAGTGCTTGGCCAATTCTTGCAGTTCACGCACTTGTTCGATGGAGGTGCAAGCTGGTTTTTCCAGCAAGACTGGAATTTGCCGCAAGCTGGCGATGTGCTTGATTTGTTCAGCATGTCGAAAGTTGGGGCTGGTGATGACCAAGCAATCCACGTCATCGGCCAAGATCACCTCGTCCATTGTGGCGCTGCGTTTGGCCGAGGGTGCAAAGCTCAGGCTGAGTTGAGCCATGTGCTCATCGGGCTCAAAGATGCGTGTGACCACGGCGTTGTTGAGCAGCGCGATGTTGCGCAAATGTTCTTGTCCCATCATGCCGCAGCCGATGAATCCGTAGCGAGTCAGTGTCATGAAGTTAATCGGTGGTGGTTTGTCGGATGGCATGGTTCCAAGCATCCATCCTGCTGAGTGCTTGGTCGCGTGACATGTGAGGTTCAAAACGTTTTTCAATCCGCCACTGCGCCGCCAGGTCGGTTTGATCGGCATACATGCCCGCATGCAAGCCGGCCAGATAGGCAGCACCCAAGGCGGTGGTTTCAATCACCGCAGGTCGAACGACGGGAATGCCCAACAAATCGGCCTGCATTTGCATGAGCAAGTCGTTGGCACAAGCGCCGCCATCCACGCGCAGTTCTTGCACGGCCAAGCCGCCGTTTTGTTGCGAATCTAGGCTCATGGCTTGCAGCAATGCGGTGCTTTGAAAAGCAATACTTTCCAGCGCTGCGTAGGCCAAATGCGCCATGGTCGTGCCGCGTGTGATGCCCACGATGGCGCCTCGTGCTTGTGCCTTCCAGTAAGGTGCGCCCAAGCCCGTGAAAGCGGGGACCATGACCACGCCACCGGCATCGCCCGCGCTTTGCGCCAAGGCTTGAACTTCGCTGCTGTGCTTGAACGCATGCAGCCCATCGCGCAACCACTGCACCACGGCGCCACCAATGAAAACGCTGCCCTCCAAAGCGAATTCTGGCGTTTTGCTGGCTTGCGCAGCGCTGGTGGTGATGAGGCCGTTTTTGCTGGTCAAAAATTTTGAGCCCGTGTGCATGAGCGCAAAGCAGCCCGTGCCGTAAGTGTTTTTGGCTTGCCCTGCCGTCCAACAAGTTTGTCCAAACAATGCGCTTTGCTGATCGCCCGCCACGCCGGCGATGGGCAGGCTGGCACCCAAAATCGAGGCGTCCATCACACCAAAATCGCTGGCCGATGGATGCACTTCGGGCATGAGCGATGGTGGAATGCGCAACAACGCCAGCAACTCATCGTCCCAGCGGTTGGTGTGCACGTTAAAGAGCATGGTGCGTGACGCGTTGCTCACATCGGTGGCGTGAACTTGGCCTCGGGTGAGTTGCCAAATGAGCCACGTGTCGACCGTGCCAAATGCGAGCTTGCCGGCTTGCGCCCATTCGCGCGCGTGGGGCACGTTGTCCAAAATCCATTGCAGCTTGGTGCCCGAGAAATACGCGTCAATGATCAGTCCCGTCTTGCGTTGAACGGTCTCGGCATGGCCTTGCTCACGCAATTGAACGCAGATGTTTTCTGCGCGGCGATCTTGCCAAACGATGGCGTTGTAGATGGGTTGTCCGGTTTCGCGATGCCAAACCACGGTGGTTTCGCGTTGGTTGGTGATGCCCGCGGCCAAGAGGTCACGGGCTTGGAGATTGGATTTTTTCAGCACCTCATGCAAGGTGGCGAGTTGGCTGCTCCAAATCTCCATCGGGTTGTGCTCGACCCAACCGGGTTGGGGGTAGATTTGTTCAAACTCGCGTTGCGCCATGGCCACGATGTGTCCATCGGGGGCGAACACAATGCTGCGCGAGCTGGATGTTCCTTGGTCAATGGCTAAGAGGTATTTCATAGGAGTGGGGCGTGCGTGGAAGCAATGACACATTCAACGCCGGCTTGTTCCATCATTTGGGTGAAGGGGTCAGGCGGTGCTTGGTCGGTGAAAACGCG
>CAIYFE010000341.1 GCA_903925445.1 uncultured Burkholderiales bacterium
ACGTGGTTTGCGACGCACGTACAAAGCGCCAATGCCTTTGGGGCCATAGGTTTTGTGCGAGGCCAAGCTCATCAAATCGACGGGCAAGGTGGTCAAGTCGATGGCGACTTTGCCGGTGGCTTGCGCTGCGTCCACATGAAAAATAATCCCTTTTTCGCGGCACATCGCACCAATGCCTGCAATGTCTTGGATCACGCCAATTTCGTTGTTCACAAACATGACGCTGATCAAAATCGTGTCGGGGCGAATGGCCGCTTGCAGCGCATCCATGCTCAACATGCCGTCTTCTTGCACATCGAGGTAAGTGACTTCAAACCCTTGGCGCTCCAATTCGCGCATGGTGTCCAACACGGCCTTGTGCTCGGTCTTGACCGTGATCAGGTGTTTGCCTTTGGACTGGTAAAAATGCGCCGCGCCTTTGATGGCGAGGTTGTTCGATTCGGTGGCGCCCGAGGTCCAGACAATTTCACGCGGATCGGCACCAATCAAATCGGCCACGTCGACGCGGGCTTTTTCAACCGCGGCCTCGGCCTCCCAACCCCACGCGTGACTGCGCGAAGCAGGATTGCCGTGGTGCTCGCGCAACCAAGGAATCATGGCATCCACAACGCGAGGGTCAACAGGCGTGGTCGCGCCGTAGTCCAAATAAATTGGGAAATGAGGTGTCATATCAGTGGACTCGAAAAAGAATGAAAAGGTGCTCAGCTTTTGGCAAACGCATTGCCCAAGGCAAACACAGAGTTGGGCGCGTTCACGCGAATGGGCTTGACCACAGGCATGGGCGAGATGGCGCGCTTGATGGCGGGCTTGTCTTCAATCTCAACACCTTTGGCAATTTGGTCGTCCACCAACTTTTGCAACGTGACGGAATCCAAAAATTCGACCATGCGTTGGTTGAGGTTGGCCCACAACTCGTGCGTCATGCAACGTCCGGTTTCGCCCAAGCAGTTTTCTTTGCCGCCGCAGTGGGTAGCGTCAATGGGTTCATCGACCGACAAAATGATGTCGGCCACGGTGATATCGGCCGCTTTGCGACCCAAGGAATAACCACCGCCAGGGCCACGGGTGGATTCGACCAAATCGTGGCGACGCAACTTGCCAAACAACTGCTCTAAGTAAGACAAAGAAATCTGTTGGCGCTGGCTGATGGCGGCCAAAGTCACAGGGCCATTGCTTTGGCGCAGCGCCAAATCGATCATGGCGGTGACCGCAAAACGGCCTTTGGTGGTAAGACGCATGGCAAGCTCCTTTCAAGGTTTCGGGCTTTGTCGACTAATTGAGTCAAGTATACCAGAAGCCCTAATGATTTACTAGGGTATGGGGGCTTTATCCCTTCATCCAGAGCCCCAAAGCCCAGCGCTTGCCCCTGCAAGCCCTTGGCAAAAATTTGCGATTCAGCAAAAGCGCCAAAAAATTGAGCCGCAAATTTTTGCTAAAAATGCAATTTGTTGAACGTGCTGTAAGCCTCTTGGCGGCGCAAAAAACCAAGAAAAAGCTGAATACCTTGTTATTAAGAAATTTCTGAGCTGTACAAAAACGCGAAGTGTCCATTGAATGGACACTTCGTTTTTTTATGCATCGAATTTTTTAGCGCAACACAGGCGTTTTGCGAGTTTGTGAGTGGACGAAATATCAGAAATATTTCAAAGCTTGCTGACACCAAACACCTGCGCCCGCAATTGCGACAACTGATCCCTCACCCGCGCGGCGTTTTCGAATTCCAAATTGCGGGCGTGTTCCATCATGAGTTTTTCTAGGCGTTTGATTTCTTTGGCCACGTCGCGCTCGCTCATGTCTTCCATCTTGGCGCGTTGAATTTCGCGTTCTTGCGCTTCTTTGCCAGCTTTTTCGCTGTAAACACCGTCGATCAAATCGCGCACTTGCTTGAAAACGCCGCGTGGCGTGATGCCCAGGGCCAAGTTGTGGGCGATTTGCTTGGTGCGGCGGCGTTCGGTCTCGCCAATGGCTTTTTTCATCGACTCGGTCATGCGGTCG
>CAIYFE010000342.1 GCA_903925445.1 uncultured Burkholderiales bacterium
AGAACGGAAAAATGAATTATTTGGAAGCACGAACCTCAAATCAGCGGGCAACACCAAAAGAAGCACAAAATCTAAATTTATTGAAACCAACCCCAATAAAATTAAAGAAAAACCCTATATAAAAACATTATTTTTAGACGATACTAAGCCAATAGTAAGCAGCAAGAAATACAAGCGCGAATCTCAACCGGATCGAACACCCATGATCAACGTATTAAATCAAGAAACCCGTCACAGCTTGATCGATGATCTGATTAAAAACAGCATCGACGAAATCATGCTGGTTCGTATTTACGAGGAATTCTTCAACTGCGACATTCAAATCATGCATGGGCATATCAATGCTTACGTTTGCGAATTCACAACGCACACCACCACACTGGATTACCCCACCTTGAAAGATGACTTGATGCGCGCTTTACGCACCGACCATCCCGCCGCCGCTTAACTGCTTTCTTGCGCTTTGCGGATCACGTTCTTGGCATCTAAATTACTGGCCGAAGCCGCTGCGCTGGTTGGGTTTTGAATCACCAAACCGAGCAACCGAGCGCCGTGCTCCACCGCGATGGAGCCATAAGAAATATCACCCTGCACCACCGAGTCTTTGTGGAATTCAACGCGCTCAGCCGCATAAATATTGCCTTCCACCTTGCCCGCCACCATGACACGGTGAGCGGTGATGTCCCCCGAGACCTCGCCCGTCACGCCAATTGCAACGGTGACTTTGTTGTCCTTGGTGGTTTCAATGTTGCCAACCACTTTGCCATCGATGCGCACGCTGTCCAATAAAACCAAGCGGCCATAAATTTGAGTGGTGCGCCCAATGATGGTGTCAAACCGCTCTTGCGAAGGGGCGAGTGTTTTATCTTTGAGTTTTTCAAACATGGCTTTCCCCTGCGTAGATCGATCAAGGATTGGCGGCCGCGGTGGTCTGCACCAACACTTGCGTTGGATTGATGACGCGGTCGCGGTAAATCACCTCATAGTGCAAGTGGGGCCCAGTTGAACGCCCCGTCGTGCCCAGCAAACCGAGCTGCTGACCTCGTGTCACCACAGAGCCCTGCTCCACCAAACGCTTTTCCAGATGTGCGTACCGCGTGGTGTAGCCCTCAATGTGCGTGACTTCAATCACATTGCCAAAAGAACTGTCCCAACCCGAGCGCGTCACCGTGCCACCTGCGGTAGCCAGCACAGGCGTTCCTGCACTGGCCACGAAATCCAATCCTTCATGCATGGCCAACTGGCCCGTGAATGGATCGTTGCGAATTCCAAATCCGCTGGTGATATGAAAATCCTTACCCAGTGGAATGCCCGTAGGCAATGCGTTGAGCCAGTTCAGTTGCGACGCCCATGACTTGCTCAAATTCTTGATGGCATCTTGGGTTTGCGAAAAGTCATCCATGGCGAAGTCCAAATCTTGGCTCAAAGCGCCCGTGGAGTTGGCCTGCAATCTTGGGGCGATCCAAGGGCCACCGCGTCCTTCGTCTTTTTTACTGATTTTGTCGCGCAAATTGATGGGAGTTGCCATGTCCATGAAGCGGTTCTTCAAGGCTTCCAGCTGGCGGATTTCTTGCACCGTTGAAGACAAGTTGTCGCGTAATTTATCCAAGCGATCGCGATAGATGGCTTCCAACTTGTGTTGCTCTGCCTCGGTGGTCACCCCGCCCAAACTTCTGGCCAAACTGGGGCTGACTTCAATGGCAATGCGAAAACCAATGAAGTGCAACAACACACCAAACAACACCAAAAAAGTCGCAGTCACGCCAGCGCTGAGCATGACTTTGCGAAAGGTGATTGAAATTGTCTTAACTGAGGCGGTGGG
>CAIYFE010000343.1 GCA_903925445.1 uncultured Burkholderiales bacterium
AAGGGCGTGAAAGTTCCTATGTCCTCCGCCAATACAGCGGTTGAAGCTGCCGGCGAACGCTTGGAAAGCTTGTGGGAAAAAGCACAACGCCTGAGCCCCTTTGGTGGCGACAAAGACAAGAGCCCCGAGTAATCACGGTAAACTCCGGCCTGTGCGCGACTGGCGATAGGCGTGCGGGGCTTGGCTCTTGCACCGCTGACGTGGAAACTTGACCACTGGGAAGCGCACCGCCTTGCTGAGCAAGGCGATTTGCCGTTCGCCTGGGCAGCCCTGCATTTTGATGTGCTGGGATCACCTTCATGAGGACTGCCATGTACAACCGCTCTATCTTGGTCGAACAGACCGACCCCGAACTTTGGGCTGCGATTCAAGCCGAAAACGCTCGCCAAGAACACCACATCGAACTCATCGCCAGCGAAAACTACGCTTCGCCTGCGGTCATGCAAGCCCAAGGCTCGCAGTTGACCAACAAATACGCCGAAGGCTACCCAGGCAAGCGCTACTACGGCGGATGCGAAAACGTCGACGTGGCCGAACAACTGGCCATCGATCGCATCAAAAAAATCTTCGGTGCTGATGCTGCCAACGTCCAACCGCATTGCGGCGCGTCAGCCAACGAAGCCGTGTTTTTGGCTTTCTTGAAACCCGGTGACACCATCATGGGCATGAGCTTGGCCGAAGGCGGTCACTTGACCCACGGCATGGCGCTGAACATGTCGGGCAAGTGGTTCAACGTGGTGTCTTATGGCTTGGACAGCAAAGAAGCCATTGACTACGACGCCATGGAAGCCAAAGCCCGCGAACACAAACCCAAACTCATCGTGGCAGGCGCTTCGGCTTACAGCTTGCACATCGATTGGGCGCGTTTTGCCAAAGTGGCCAAAGAAGTCGGCGCCATTTTCATGGTGGACATGGCGCATTACGCGGGACTGATTGCCGCAGGCGTCTACCCCAACCCCGTGCCGCACGCCGATGTGGTGACATCGACCACCCACAAGAGCTTGCGCGGCCCCCGTGGCGGCATCATCTTGATGAAAGCCGAGCACGAAAAAGCCATCAACAGCGCCATCTTCCCTGGCCTGCAAGGCGGTCCTTTGATGCACGTCATCGCAGCCAAAGCGGTGGCTTTCAAAGAAGCCATGCAGCCCGAATTCAAAGCCTACCAAGAACAAGTGGTGAAAAACGCCAAAATTGTGGCGGACACTTTGACCGAGCGCGGCTTGCGCATTGTCAGCGGCGGCACGCAAAGCCACGTGATGTTGGTGGATCTGCGTTCCAAAAAAATCACCGGCAAAGAAGCCGAAGCCGCATTGGGCGCTGCCCACATGACGATCAATAAAAACGCCATCCCCAACGACCCCGAAAAACCTTTTGTCACCAGCGGCGTGCGCATCGGCACACCCGCCATGACCACACGGGGCTTCAAAGACGAGGAGGCGCGCATGACAGCACACTTGATCGCTGATGTGTTGGACAACCCGCACGACGAAGCCAACATCGCAGCCGTTCGCGCCAAGGTGCACGCGCTGACGTCGCGTTTTCCGGTTTACAAGTAAAGCCGAACGCGCCAAGGTCGTCCCATGAAGTGCCCTTTTTGCGGTCACCTTGAAACCCAAGTGGTGGAGACGCGTCTGTCCGAAGACGGCGACTCCATCCGCCGCCGCCGGCAATGCGGCGCTTGCGAAAAGCGTTACACCACCTACGAGCGCCCCGATGTGAGTTTTCCCAACATCGTCAAAAAAGACGGGCGTCGCATTGAGTACAAACGGCAAAAATTGTTGGAATCCATGGGGCTTGCCTTGCGCAAGCGCCCGGTGAGCACCGAACAAGTCGACAACGCCATCGAACGCATTGAAGAAAAATTATTGAGCCTGGGACAACGCGAAGTGCCCTCGACCCGCATTGGCGAGCTGGTCATGCGCGAGCTCAAGCGCTTGGACAAAGTGGCTTACATCCGATTTGCCAGCGTCTACCGAAGCTTTGAAGACATCGACGACTTCAAAAGTTTGGTGGATGAAGTTCGCAAATAGTTTTCGAGTCACAAAAACACTGCGCAAAAAACCGATTGCCTAGCATCCACGCGATGCGATGTTTTGGTTTTACTTTGACCGAGCTTTTGGTCAGCCTGAGTGTATTGAGCGTGCTTCTTGGATTTGCTGCGCCGAGTTGGCGCCAGACGCAAGACAAAGTTCAGCTGATCTCGCTTTATCAGCAACTCATCCACGATGTGCAAACGGCTCGCGTACAAGCCCTGCAACGCGGCACCACCTTGAAGTTGTTGCGCACCACGGGTTGCGCTTGGGGCTCCAGCAACGCCACCGATTGGAGCTGTGGCTGGCAGTTGCAGGTGGCAGAAACGAGCGAAGTCCTTGCCAGCCATCGATCAGAGTTTGCTTTGCGCATTGTTTTCAGCAATGCCACGCCGCTGAGCATCAATGGGCAAGGCAACTTGAGCGGCCTGGGCGTGCGCTGGGTTTTCCAAACCGCAGCGGGCTTGACACAAGTGGTGTGCATCAACACCACGGGACGCATTCGCAGCACCGTGGGGGACACATGCAGCTGAGGCGCGCGCGTGGATTTGCATTGCTCGAAGCCTTGTTGGCGATGGCTTTGTTTGCATCGGCTGGACTGGCTGCCTTGTGGTCGTTGCAACACACGGCTCAGCAACAACGGCAACAACTGCTGCAATCGACCGCCATGTTGTTGGCGCAAGACTTGAGCGAACGCATGTTCGTCAATGCCCACCAAACGGCTTTGTACGCGCGCACTTGGCAAAGCCAAACGCCGATCAGCGCCTCAGATTGCACGCAACAGCTTTGCACAGCCACTGCTCTGGCCGCTTGGGACTTGCAGCAATGGCTGGACTTGGTGCGCAAACAACTGCCTCAAGGCGATGCCCAAATTCAGCCAATGCCACGATTTGTCAACGCTTGGTCGGTGACACTGGCTTGGAAGGATGAGCGTACCCAGCCGATCAACGACGAGGCCTTGCCCAGTTGTCCTGCGGGTCTGCGCTGCTGGCAACTCGTATTCAGTGCGAGGCTTTGAACATGCGCGGTCACAGTTTGCCCGAGCTCATGGTGGGCATGGCGATCGGTTTGGGGGTGGTGGGCGCTGCTTTGATGGCTTACACAGCAAGCAGGCAAACGCAAGACAACTTGCAAGCAGCCCTTGGCGTGCATCACAACGCACACGTGGCGCTGCGAAATTTACAGCAAAGCATGGAGCGCATAGGCGGCCTTTTTGTCATGACGCAAGCAGGCGCAGTGCAATGGAGCACGCCCTACAACACCAAGTTTCCGCAGCTACAAGCGCAGCGATTGACCTCGTACAGCGACCGGCTCAGCCTGGGACATTGGCAGGCTTTTGAAGATTCAGATTGCCAAGGCAACAAAGCCAGCAAAACCGAGTTGATCCTCAACGACTATGTGCTCAACGCCAAGCAAGAGCTGACCTGCCGCGACACCCGCGCCAGCACCAACAACGGCTACCAAGCTTTGGCTGAAGGCATCGAAGAAATGCGATTTCGTTTCGCACAAGCCAACGCCCCTCACACCGCGCTGGTCTGGCTCAACAGCGATGAAATGAGCCAACCCGAGCACGTGTTGGCCATCGAGATCTGCCTGCGCGTGGCCAGCATTGAAAAAGTGCAGGCCACAGCGCCGGGTGAATCTTGCACAGGTCAATTTGTGGCTGCGGATGGACGGATAAGGCGCGTCTTTCGTCGCGTGGTGGCTTTGCGCCATCGTTCTGGGTTGGCGCCATGAAGTGCAAGCAGGCGCAAAGCGGTCTGGCGCTCTCGTCGGTCTTGGTGTTGATGAGCTTGTTGGCGTGGGTGGCGTTGAGCAGTTGGCGACAAGTTGTGACCCACGCCTTATTGCTCAACGCGCAAGCCGATCACCTGCGCGCACAGCAACAAGCGCAGGCCACGTTGATGTGGGCTAAGCAACTCATCCAAGAAAAAACCAATTCTCAACTGCCCAACCACTTGCAAGCGTGGAGCCAATTTCGCCAACAACTGCCTTGGGATGGCTGTCGCAACGGATTTTGTGCGTTTGGCAACGACAACCTTTCGCCGGGACTTTCTTTTTGGAAAACACAAACCCAGCACGCGCGGGCCCTGCCTGCTGAATTCAGCATTCACGGCGATAACAAAGCTTGGTATTGGATTGAAGTCTTGCCCGATGCACAACGCGTCAAAGCGCAAGCGGCCGATCCATTTGTCTACCGAATCACCGTGCTGGCACAAGGCGTCAAACCGGCCAGCTTGGTGGTGCAACAAGCGATGTGGCAAAGCGATGCCGATCCCCTCAACACTGGCCGCTGGCTGTCTTGGAAAACGCTGCTCGAATGAAAAAAATTCCGCTCGGTTTTAGCTTGATTGAATTGCTCATCGCCTTGGCCATCATCGCCACGCTCAGCACTTGGGCTTGGCCCAACTACCAACTCACGGTCATGCGCAGCCAACGTGTGCAAGCGCGCAATGGCTTGATGCTGCTCGCGCATTGGCTGGAACGCTCAGCAACCAGCAGCGGCAAATACCCAGACAGCAAAACAATTCCCAGCGGCTTGCTGCAAACCCAAGGTGGGCATTACCTGCTGCAAGTGCAAGTGCAAGCCGATGCCCAAACCTACCTGCTCAAAGCCGTGCCTCAGCAACAACAAGTCTTGGATGCTTGCGGCAGCTTCACGCTCAACCATTTGGGTGAACGGGGCGTGCAAAACGCCAGCCAAAGCAGCCTGCAATGCTGGGCGCGCTAAGCGCAGCGCGAACAATTCATAATTGAGCGATGACTTTTTCTGCTGTCGATACCCAATTCATGCGCCAAGCTCTGGACTTGGCCGAGCAAGCGCTGTTTTTAACCTCGCCCAATCCCCGCGTGGGCTGTGTGCTGGTCAAAGACGGGCGTGTCATCGGCCAGGGCCACACCCAGCGCGCGGGTCAAGCGCATGCGGAGGTCATGGCGTTGCGCGATGCACAGCACGCAGGCGCCGATGTCCAAGGGGCTACCGCTTACGTGACGCTGGAGCCATGCAGTCACCAAGGGCGCACGGGGCCTTGTTGCGACGCCTTGATTCAAGCGGGCATTGCCCGCGTGGTGGTTGCATTGCAAGACCCCAACCCCCAAGTCGCAGGCCAAGGCTTGGCGCGCTTGCAAGCAGCGGGCTTGGAGGTGTTGACGGGCGTGTGTGCCCAACAAGCCCATGAATTGAACATCGGTTTTTTCAAACGCATGACCACCGGCTTGCCTTGGGTGCGCTTGAAAATCGCGGCTTCTTTGGATGGCCAAACGGCGTTGCTCAATGGTGTGAGCCAATGGATCACCGGCGAACAAGCCCGCCACGACGGCCATGTGTGGCGAGCCCGAGCTTGCGCCATCTTGACGGGCATTGGCACCGTGCTGGAAGACAACCCGCAGCTCAATGTCCGCGCTGTTGCCACGCCACGCCAACCCACTTTGGTGGTGGTGGACAGCCGCCTTGAAACACCGCCAACTGCCGCCTTGTTTCAGCCCGAGCGTCCTGTTTGGCTTTACTGCGCACAGCCTGAGGCCAAGCACCAGGCCGCTTTGAGCGCAAAAGCCGACATTCGCCAACTGCCCAACCCCCACGGCAAAGTTCAACTGCCCGACATGTTGCGCGATTTGGGTCAGCGCGGCATCAACGAGTTGCACGTTGAAGCGGGACACAAACTCAACGGCTCGCTGCTGCGAGAGGGTTTGGTGGACGAATTGCTGATTTACATGGCGCCTTTGCTCATGGGACAAGGCCGAGGCATGAGCAACTTGGGGCCGTTTGAAGCCCTGTCGCAAGCGCAGGCTTTGCACTTTCACAGCGTGACGCCTGTTGGGGCGGATTTGAGGGTTTTGGCACGCTTTTCAAAATGAGGTTTGCAAACCTGCGAAAATAGCGGGATGTTCACCGGAATCATCACCGGCGTGGGGCGCATCACCGCTGTCCACGACCTGGGTAGCTCTTTAAGCCACGGCAAGCGTCTCACCATTGAAACGCCCGCCGGGTATCTTGACGACGTGGGCTTGGGCGACAGCATCGCTTTGAACGGCGCTTGCATGACCGTCACCTCGTTCGATCCTTCTCAACACACGTTCACGATTGACATTTCTGCCGAATCCTTGGCGCGCACCGCGGGCTTGGATGCGGTGGGTCGCGTCAATCTTGAAAAAGCCTTGCGCGCCAACGACCGCTTGGGCGGGCACATCGTCTCAGGCCATGTCGACGGCATTGGACACGTGAGCCACTTTGAGCGCATCGGCGAAAGCTGGGAGCTGCGCATCGTGGCGCCCGTGGCACTGGCCAAATATTTGGCTTACAAAGGCTCCATCACCGTCAACGGCGTGAGCCTGACGGTCAACCACGTGCAAGACTTTTTGCACCAGCCCAGCGCCTTGGGGCTCTTAGGCAGCGAAATCAGCATCAACCTGATTCCTCACACGGTCGACAACACCGCCTTAGGCGCGCTGCAAGCTGGCAGCCGCGTGAACCTCGAAATAGACACCGTGGCGCGTTATGTCGAACGCATGTTGCGCGTGGATTCCACTTTGAAAGCGTCCGCATGACACAAGCACCCCACCCCGTGGCGATTTCGCCGGTCGAAGACATCGTGGCCGAAATGAAAGCCGGTCGCATGGTCATTTTGGTTGACGAAGAAGACCGCGAAAACGAAGGCGATTTGGTCCTCGCCAGCGACCACGTCACGCCCGAAGCCATCAACTTCATGGCCAAGTTTGGTCGCGGCTTGATTTGCCTCACCCTCACCCGCGAACGCTGCGAGTTTTTGAAACTCCCGCCCATGGCGCCTCGCAATGGCACCGTCTACAGCACGGCCTTCACCGTCTCCATCGAGGCGGCCGAAGGTGTGACCACCGGCATCTCGGCCGCTGACCGCGCCCACACCATTGCTACTGCCGTTGCGAAAACGGCTCAACCCAGCGATTTGGTGCAGCCAGGCCACGTCTTCCCGCTCCAAGCCGTGGATGGTGGCGTGTTGATGCGCGCCGGACACACCGAAGCCGGATGCGACTTGGCCGCCATGGCGGGCTGCTCGCCCTCGGCCGTGATTTGCGAAATCATGAAAGACGACGGCACCATGGCGCGTCTGCCCGATTTGCAAATTTTTGCGGCTGAGCACGGCCTAAAAATTGGCACCATCGCCGACTTGATTGCACACCGCAGCCGCACCGAATCTTTGGTGCAAAAAGTGGCCAGCCGCGCTTTGATGACCGCGCATGGCGAATTCACCGCCAACGCTTACCAAGACCGCACCGATGGGGCTGTTCATTTGGCCTTGGTCAAAGGCGCTTGGGACGCACAGCACGACGTGTTGGCGCGCGTGCATGAACCGCTGTCGGTGCTGGATGCGCTCGAACCCAACCGCGTGATGCACTCTTGGGGCTTGGACGCGGCCATGCAACGCATCCAAAAAGAAGGTGCTGGCGTTGTGGTGTTGCTCAACTGCGGCGAAAGCGCTGAGCAACTGCTCTCGCAATTCAACGGCACAGCGCGTTCTGCCCACGCCCCCGAGCGTGGACGCATGGACTTGCGCAGCTACGGCGTGGGTGCGCAAATCTTGCGCGATTGCGGCGTTCACAAAATGCGCCTCATGGGCAATCCCCGTCGCATGCCCAGCATGACGGGCTACGGACTCGAAATCACCGGCTACTTGGCCAAAGAATAAACACAAGGCAACCCATGTTCATTTCAAACCTTGGCTCGACCACCACGCTGGACGGCAGCCACCTCAAAATTGGCATCGTTCAAGCCCGCTTCAACGAAGACATCACCAACGCCTTGGCCAGCGCTTGCTTGGCAGAACTCAAAGCGATGGGCGTATCGGACGATCGCATCACACATGTGCATGTGCCTGGCGCCTTGGAAGTGCCTTTGGCGTTGCAAGCTTTGGCGCAAATAGAAGAGCCCGAACCCTTCAGCGCGCTGATTGCGCTGGGCTGCATCATCCGTGGCGAGACTTACCACTTTGAACTGGTGGCCAATGAATCGGGCGCTGGCGTCACACGCGTGGGCATGGACTACCACGTGCCCATCGCCAACGCAATTTTGACCACCGAAGACTTGCCCCAAGCCCAAGCCCGTCAAACCGACAAAGGACGCGATGCGGCGCGGGTTGCGGTCGAAATGGCCTTGTTGCTGGAGCAACTGGCATGAGCGAATCCACGCCTTCCCTGCCCGTTGCCAAAGAGCCACGCAAGAGTGCTGCCAAGTCTGGACGCAGCCGCGCACGCGAATTTGCATTGCAAGGCCTCTACCAATTTTTGGTCGGCCACAACGAGGCTGCCGACATCGACTTGTTCACCCGCGATTTGAGTGGTTTTCACAAGTCCGATTCGGTGCATTACGACGCACTGCTTTACGGCTGCATTGAGCAACGTGAAATTTTGGATGCCTTGATCGTGCCTTTGCTGGATCGCAAGCTCGAAGAAATTTCTCCCATCGAACACGCGGTCATGTGGATGGGCGTGTACGAGTTTCAACACTGCATCGATGTGCCTTGGCGCGTCGTGCTCAACGAATACATTGAACTGGCCAAGTCCTTCGGTGGCACCGACGGTCACAAATACGTCAACGCTGTGCTCAACGGCTTGGCGCCTCAATTGCGCAGCGCCGAAGTACAAGCCGATCGCGGCACGGGCAAAACCCCTTCCTGATCATGCGACTCAGCCAGCGCGCACAACGCATTGAACCGTTTTACGTGATGGAGGTGGCCAAGGCAGCCAGTGCGCGCGCTTTGGAGTTGGCCAACAGCGATTCGCCGATGATTTTTTTGAACATTGGCGAGCCCGACTTCACCGCGCCTGCTTTGGTGCAAGAGGCTGCCGCGCGCGCCATTCGTGACGGCGTGACGCAGTACACGCCGGCCTTGGGCATCTCGGCTTTGCGTGAACGCATCAGCGATTGGTATTTGCAGCGTTTTGGCCTGCACATCCCCGCGCGGCGCATTGTGGTAACGGCGGGCGCATCGGCTGCTTTGCAACTGGCGTGTTTGGCTTTGATCGAAGCAGGCGACGAAGTGCTCATGCCCGATCCCAGCTATCCCTGCAATCGCCACTTTGTGAGTGCAGCTGAGGGGCGTGCGGTGTTGATTCCTACGCACGCGCAAGATCGGTTTCAACTCACGGCGCAACATGTGCGCAGTCACTGGAACGCGCGCACGCGGGGTGTTTTGCTGGCCTCGCCTTCTAACCCAACGGGCACCTCGATTCACCCCCACGAGTTGGCGAGCATTCACCAAGAAGTCAAGCAACGCGGTGGCATCACCTTGATCGACGAAATTTATTTGGGTTTGAGCTACGACGCGCAATTTGGCCAATCTGCTTTGGCGCTGGATGAGGACATCGTCAGCATCAACAGCTTTAGCAAATACTTCAACATGACGGGCTGGCGATTGGGTTGGCTGGTGGTGCCCGATGTGCTGGTGCCTGCGGTGGAGCGCTTGTCGCAAAACCTCTTCATCTGCGCCAGCACCGTGGCACAACATGCGGCATTGGCGTGTTTTGAAACCGCGAGTCTGGCCGAATACGAACAACGTCGCGCCGAATTCAAAGCCCGCCGCGATTACTTTGTGCCAGCTTTGAATGCACTCGGTCTGCATGTGCCCGTGATGCCCGATGGCGCGTTTTATGCCTGGGCTGACTGCTCTCAAATTGGCGCGGCACAAGGCATTGCCAACAGTTGGGATTTCGCTTTTGCCGCCATGGAGCACGCCCACTTGGCCATCACGCCCGGACGCGACTTTGGTCATGCCAGCACCGAGCACTTTGTGCGTTTTTCAACGGCTCGCTCCATGCCTGAGCTGCAACAAGCCATCGCGCGTCTCAAGCGCTGGTTGAACTGAACCATGAACACACCTGCTTTTGAACATCCTGTTCGAATTTATTGGGAAGACACCGATGCTGGCGGCATCGTGTTTTACGCCAACTATTTGAAATTCTTCGAACGCGCGCGCACCGAATGGTTGCGCCATTTGGGCGTTGAACAACAGGCGCTGCGCCAAGCCACGGGCGGCATGTTTGTGGTGAGCGAAACACAAATCAAATACCACCGACCTGCACAACTGGATGACTTGTTGCGCGTCACCGCCCGCATGGGTGAAGCAGGTCGTGCCAGCTTGGTCATCGCTCAGCAAGCGTGGCGAGACAAAACTTTACTTTGCGAAGGTAGCATTCGCATCGGTTGGGTCGAGGCCGCTACTTTGAAGCCTGCGAGAATTCCCTCTTCTGTATTGGAACGCCTGTCATGAATCAAGATTTTTCAATTGTCACTTTGTTGCTCAATGCCAGCTGGGTGGTGCAAGTGGTTGTGGCGCTGTTGTTGGGTGTGTCCATCACCAGTTGGACGGCGATTTTCCGCAAAATTTTCTCGATCAAACGCATCAAAGCCCTCAACGAAAGTTTTGAGCGTGATTTTTGGTCCGGCACCAGCTTGAACGAGCTGTTTGCTGCGGCTGCGCAAAACGCCAAAACGTCGGGTCCCATGGAAAGAATTTTTGCCAGCGGCATGCGCGAGTACCAAAAACTGCGTGAACGCCGCATCAACGACACCTCGACTTTGATGGACGGCGCTCGCCGCGCCATGCGTGCGAGCTACCAACGTGAAATGGATGCCATCGAATCCAACCTTTCCTTGCTGGCCTCGGTGGGTTCGGTCTCGCCCTATGTGGGTTTGTTTGGCACGGTTTGGGGCATCATGCACGCGTTCACCGGACTGGCGGGCATGCAACAAGTGACCTTGGCCAAAGTGGCGCCGGGCATTGCCGAAGCGCTGGTGGCCACCGCCATTGGTCTATTCGCCGCGATTCCTGCTGTGCTGGCCTACAACCGATTCGCCCGCGACATCGATCGCGTGTCCATCAAGTTGGAAACCTTCATCGAAGAGTTCTCCAACATCTTGCAGCGCAACGTCAGCTCCACCACGATGGCGCATTGAGTTCAGGAGCGCACATGGCATCCATCGCACCCCGCTCTGGCCGAGGCCGACGCACCATGAATGAAATCAACATGGTGCCTTTCATTGACGTGATGCTGGTCTTGCTCATCATCTTCATGGTGACGGCGCCACTGATTTCTCCCAGCATCATCGACGTGCCCAGCGTGGGCAAAGCGGCGACTGCGCCTGAACAAGTCATCAACGTTGAGATCAGCAAAGATGAAAAAGTAACCGTCAAAAGCACGGGCAGCTTGATCAAGACACAAAGCAGTTCGCTTAAGAATTTGGCGCACGATGTGCAGGCCATGCAAGGTGAAGCCAGCAATACACCGGTGGTGATTTCGGCCGATCGCACCATCAAATACGAAACCGTCGTCAAAGCCATGGATAGCTTGCAACGTGCAGGCGTCTCCAGGGTTGGACTGGCGATGCAACTCAGCGAGTAACGGTTGTCCACTGTGAGCCAAGCCGCCCGTCGCATCCCGCATTTGGAATTCGCGCCACCCCCGCCCGCAGGCACATCGCGCGCGTTGATGATGGCGTTGTTTGTCCACGCTTTGTTGGTCATTGCGTTGACTGCGGGCATCAATTGGCGCGCCGATGAAAACTACGCCGTGCAAGCCGAGTTGTGGGCAGCCGTGCCTGTGGCTGCGGCACCCAAATTGGTAGAAGCCGAAC
>CAIYFE010000344.1 GCA_903925445.1 uncultured Burkholderiales bacterium
CTCGGTGAGCACGGCGCCATTGACCAACACCGTGATGCGATCGGCAAAACCAAACACCAGATCCATGTCGTGCTCAATCAACACCACGGACACCTCGGCGGGTAATTGCGCCACGATGTGCAGCAACTCATCGCGTTCGCCCGCTGGCACGCCGGCCACAGGTTCATCCAGCAACAACACACGCGGCTCACACGCCAAGGCAATCGCCATTTCTAACAAACGACGCTTGCCATACGCCAAGTGCTCGGTGCGTTGGTGCATGACTTCGGCCAAATGAAATTGTTGGAGCAAGCCTTGCGCACGCTCGACCACCTCGGCGTTGTTGCCCAGCGGCTGCCACCAGCCTTTGCCCAGACCTCGGTGTTGGCTCACCACCATCGTGAGCGTCTCCAGCGGCGTCATGGTCGCAAACAGTTGATTGATCTGAAACGTTCGCACCAAACCACGACCCACGCGGGCATCGGGCGTGAGATGGCTGATGTCTTGACCTTGCAAAAGAATGCGTCCTTCGCTGGCGGGTAGGACGCCCGTCATGAGATTGATCAACGTGGTTTTACCCGCGCCATTGGGACCAATCAAGGCATGGCGTGCGCCTTGTCGAATGCCCAAATTCACATGATTGGTGGCCACAATGCCGCCAAAGCGTTTGACCAATCCGGTTGTTTCTAAAGCAAATTCACTCATGCTTGCCCTTTGCGACGTGTGCCCAACCAAAGCCAAGGACGCACCAAGCGTTCGCGTCCCACGCGCATGAGCACCACCAAAAACAAACCGATCCAAAACGTCCAATACTGCGGCGTGATGTTGGCAATCACGTCATACATGAGCTTGAACAGCACCGCGCCCACCACACCACCGTACAACCATCCCACGCCACCCATGACCAACATGAGCATGACATCCGCCGAGCGATCCATGGCAAACACGTCCAGCGACGCAAATCCGGTGGTCTGCGACAGCAACGCGCCCGCAGCACCCGCGACACCTGCTGCCAAGGTGTAGATCAAACACAAACGCGCATTGACATGAATGCCAATGGCTTTGGCACGCAAGGGGTTGTCGCGCACGGCCATCAAGGTGGCGCCCAAGGGCGAATGCACCAAACGACGCATGAACACGAACAACACAAACAACACACTGATCGAATACCAAGCCGCCGTTTGTCCCATGAGGTCAAACTCAAACCGACCCAACACAGGCCCCAAAATCACGCCCTGCAAGCCATCTGCACCGCCCGTGAGGTCGTCCAACTTGTTGGCCAATTCCAACAGCAGCAGCGCCGTGCCCAGCGTGACCATCAAGCGCGTCAAATCGCTGCCACGCATGATGGAAAACGAACACACCCAACCCGCCACAGTGGCCACGGCCATGCCAACCAACAGCCCCAACAACGGATCGGGATGCAGATGTTTGGCAAACAAAGCCGCGCTGTAAGCGCCCAAGCCTAAAAAAGCGGCATGCCCCAAAGAGACGATGCCGCTGTAGCCCAAGATCAAGTCGAGCGAGACGGCGAACAAGGCCACGATGGCCATCTCATTCAAGATCAACGCATGCGAAGGCAGCAGTGCAGGCGCCGCAAAGGCCAACGCCCAAAACGCCCACTCCCATTTTTTCCAGCCCCGTGCTTGGAGCAATGTTGTACGCGCGTCCATCATTTGCCTCCTTGGCGGGTGAACAAGCCTTGGGGGCGCCAAATCAACAGCGCAATCATCAAGGTGTAAACAATGAAAGCGCCCAACTTAGGCACAAAATATTTGCCCGCCACATCGGCCACGCCCAACAGCAGCGCCGCCAGCAAGGGGCCTGTTAACGACGAAGTGCCACCCACGGCCACCACGATCAAAAAATACACCATGAATTTGAAGGGAAAAGTGGGATCAAGCCCCAACACCTCTGCGCCCAAAGCGCCGCCCAGTCCCGCCAGTCCAGAGCCAACCGCAAAAGTCACGGCAAACACCCAATTGACGCGAATGCCCAATCCCGCAGCCACCCGTGGATCGTCCACACTCGCGCGCAACTGACTGCCAAAACGTGTTGACGACAACACAAATTGCAGCACCACGGTCAACACCGCGCACACGGCGATGATGAACAAGCGGTAATGCCCCATGCCCAAGTGCCAAGGCGTGTCTTCCAACCATTCGGTGCGTCCACGCAGCCAATCGGGCAATTGCATGATTTGCTGCTGCGACCCCATGCAGTAGTCAACCACGGCCACCGCCATGAAGGTCAAGCCAATGGTGAACAGCACTTGGTCTAAATGCGGCTTGGCGTACATAGGGCGATACAAGGTGCGCTCAAACACGGCACCCACCAATGCACAAGCCAGAAAAGAAATGGGCAGACACAGC
>CAIYFE010000345.1 GCA_903925445.1 uncultured Burkholderiales bacterium
GATTTTTTGCGCGCCAATGGCTCGATGCCATGTCGCCCTCCAATTGGGCCAGCACCAATCCAGAAGTGGTGCAGCAACTCCTCAAAACCAAGGGTGAGAGTTGGCGCAAGGGCATGCAATATTTTTTAGAAGACAGCCAAAAAATTCAACGCCAAACTCTGGGCGCAAACCCTGCCAAAGATGCGCTGCCGCCCTTGCCCTTTCAAGTCGGCAAAGACGTGGCCATCACGCCGGGCAAAGTTGTTTATAAAAATCAATTGATTGAGCTGATCCAGTACGCACCCAGCACCGCAACAGTGCATCAAGAGCCATTGCTGATCGTGCCTTCGTGCATCATGAAATACTACATTCTTGATTTGTCCGAGCACAACTCGATGGTCAAGTACTTGGTCGATCAAGGATTCACGGTGTTCATGGTTTCTTGGCGCAATCCAGACGAAAAAGATCGCCACTTGGGCATGGATGATTACATCCAACACGGCGTGCTGGACGCCATTGAAGCGACACAGCGATTGAGCAAATCCAAAGAAATTCACGCCATGGGCTATTGTTTGGGTGGGACTTTCTTGGCCATTGCAGCAGCCTTGTTGGGCAATCAAAGTGCCAACACGCCCTTGGCCAGCGTGACTTTGTTGGCGGCGCAAACCGATTTTTCTGAACCCGGCGAATTGGGCGTTTTCATCGACGATGACCAACTCCGAACCCTGCGCGAAGAAATGGCGCACACCGGCTATTTGTCCGGCAAGATGATGGCTGCGTCGTTCCAGTTTTTGGGGTCGCGCGACTTGATCTGGTCTCGCAACACCCACCGTTACTTGCTGGGTCAAGATGAAGTGGGCAACGACATGATGAGCTGGAACATGGACACCACGCGATTGCCAGAGCGCATGCACAACGAGTACTTGAACTCACTGTTTCTTCACAACGCCTTGAGCGAAGGCTACTACCACGTGGAGGGTCAAGCCATTGCGTTGATGGACATTCACGTTCCCATGATGATCGTCGGCACCGAACGCGATCACATTTCTCCTTGGAAGTCGGTCTACAAAATTCACCTCAACACCGACGTAGACACGACTTTCATTTTGGCCTCAGGCGGACACAACGCAGGCATTGTGTCCGAGCCGGGTCACCCCAACCGCAGCTACCAAATGAACCATCAAGCGGCCGGTCACGGTTGGGTCGAGCCCCAAGTTTGGCAAGCCCAAGCGCCCCATCATGAGGGCTCGTGGTGGTCGGCTTGGCGCGATTGGTTGGTCTCACAAAGCAGCGGCAGCGTCAAAGCCAGAAAAATTGCGCCACAAACAGCGCTTTATGACGCACCGGGCAGGTACGTTTTACAGCGTTACGCAGACTGAACGCTTCACTGGCCGGGTGGCGTGCAAGGACCTTGGAAATAAATGCGAGCAGGCTGACCATCCACCACAGAATCGTTGTAGCCATACAAGATTCGGGTGTCGCGCTCGATGCGAATTTCTGCTTCCTTGGCGGTGAGCTTGCTCTTGCGGTACGCGCCCATTTGCTTGGGATTGGTCAGGTTTTTTCCAGAAAACTCTTCGGTTTCAAGGCTGCTGACTTGCGCCGAGTAGAGTTTTGAGTTCGGGATTTTGAGAAACAGGTTTTTGCCCATGCTCTGAATCTCGACCACGACATGCTCCATGGGTAACTTTTTATCGTCCAAGGCAGGCACGGTGCCGATCACATCGCATGGCATTTTGAAAGTTTGGGCTTGTGAAGAAAAACCCAAAGCAGCAAACAACAAGAAGCATCCCAGTGTTTTCATCGCGTCCTCCCAGACAACCCAACATCAAGAAGCGAGTTTGAATCGACTCAGACACGACAAGCACAAGCATTGCTGAACCGGAAATTGCGCTTTGATCCGAGCCAATAATTCAGAACTCATGGCCTCGGCGACACACCAACACGGGGTTTTACCGCTTGGATCTATCGCCATGGCACATTGGTTGATTTGCCCGCAAGACGGGCAAATCGCTTGAGATTCTAAGCGGTTCGGATCCCGCATGATCAGCAAGGCTTGCCTTGCAAACCGGACAGCCAAGTGGGCATGTCTTGCAAACACACGGGACGCAAAAAGCGATCCATCGCGGCGTCTCCGACCGATGTGCTCATCGGCTCGGTGGAAGATGGCCAGGGTCCGCCATGCTGCTGCGCTGCAGTCACGGCCACGCCGGTTGGCACGCCTGCAAACAACACGCGTCCTGCAATGCTGGCTGCTGCGCGCACCAAGTCGCGATGTGCTGGCGTGTCTTGGCTCATGCCCCACAAGGTCACGGTCAAACTGCCGCCCACTGCGCGCAGCACTTGACGGGTTTGCTCGCTTGAGTCGCTCCACACAATCAAGCTGGTTGGACCAAACACTTCTTCATGCAACGGCGCGTGGGCGATGAAGGTGGATGCGTCCACTTCCAACAGCGATGGGCGTGGGTTGCGGCTGTCGACTACTTCATGCAACAAGGCTTTGGCGCCTGCTTGCAGTTGGGCTTGGACGCCGGCATCCAAGGCTTTGCGCATGCCTTGGGTCAACATGACGTGCGGTTGCTGCGCTGCCAGCGCTTGTGTGAGTTGCGCCACAAAGGCAGAGCTGGCCGCGCTGCGTTCAAACACCAACAAACCGGGATTGGTACAAAACTGACCGCAACCCAAAGCAATGGATGCTGCCAAGTTTTGTGCCAAAGTCTCGCCACCCGCTTGCAATGCTTCGGGCGTTGCGACAACCGGATTGATAGACCCGAGCTCGCCGGAAAAAGGAATGGGCACAGCCCGTGCGCGTGAAGCATCGCGCAACGCAGCACCGCCACGGGTTGAGCCGGTGAAAGCGCCCACCGCAATGCCAGGATGTTGAATCAACAGCAAGCCCACCTCGTTGCCTTCGCCCTGCACCATTTGCATCAAACCTGCGGGCAAGTGCAAGTTTTTCAGCACGGCTTGAGACAACTCAAACACACGTTGCGATGTCAGCAAATGGCCGCAGTGCGCTTTGACCACCACGCTGCACCCAGCGGCCAAAGCCGAAGCGGTGTCACCGCCCAAGACAGAAAAAGCAAAAGGGAAATTGCTGGCAGAAAACATGGCCACGGGTCCCAAAGGCACTCGCACACGCATCATCGCGGGGTGGCCTGCTGGGGGCGCACCGGCAACGGCTAGGTCATCGGTGAATGCAAAAGCAGCGCCTTGAGCCGCCAAATGCGCAAAGCGACGCAACTGGAATGCGGTGCGATCTAACTCGCCATTCAAGCGCCCAGCGCCCAAGCCTGTTTCTTGATCGGCCAATGACACCAAAGTTTCGCGATCTGCTTCGATGGCAGCAGCCAAGGCGTTGAGCAGTGCAGCGCGTTGGTTGCCGTCGCTGTCTTGCCACGCGTCAAACGCAGCTTGCGCAGCGTTGACAGCGGCATTGACTTCTGAGGTGCCACACGCTGGGAGAGAGGTTGCCAAAGATTGGCCAGTTCGAGCATCGGTAGATTGCAACATGGTGTTTTGAGTTTTTAAAAAAATTATTCTGGCTTGATGCCTGCGGTTTGAATCACACGGGTCCATGTATCGATTTCGGACTTGACGAAAGCCGTGTATGCCTTGCTGCCCAAGTTGGGAATGACAAAGCCCACCGAGGTCAAACGTTGGCGCACGCTGTCAGAGTTGATAGCTTGCACCACTGCAGCTTCGAGTTTGTCCACGATGGCTTGTGGTGTGCCTTTGGCCACAGACAAGCCTGACCAAGACAGCGCCTGAAAGCCTTTGTAGCCCGACTCGGCAACGGTGGGCACATCGGGGTAAAGCGGATTGCGCTGCAAACTGCTGACCGCGATGGGTCTGATTTTTCCAGCCTTGATGTGCGGTAACGCCGCATCTTGGTTGATGAAAATCATGGGCACGGTACCGGCCAATAAGTCGTTGAGCAAAGGGCCACCGCCTCGGTACGGGATTCCCGTTAAAAAGATGCCCGTGGTTTGTTTGAACAACTCCATGGCCATGTGACCAGACGCCGCATGGGTGAAGCCGTAGTCCAATTTGCCAGGATTTTTCTTGGCGTAGTCGACGATATCGGCCACGGTTTTGAATGGCATGGAAGGATGCACCACCAGCACATTGGGTCCGGAGTTGACTTGCGACAAGTGCACAAAATCGGTGAGCGAGTTGTATTTGAGTTTGGGATCGAGCCCATGCGCAACCGCGTTTTGTCCGACCCCGGTTTGAATCAAGGTGTAGCCATCGGCGGGCATTTTGACGGCGCGGTCTGTGCCAATGATGCCGCCAGCTCCGCCAATGTTTTCCACGATCACCGGTTGCTTGAGAATGCGCGACAGCTCATCGGCCATCAGTCGCCCCAAAATATCGCTCGTGCCACCGGCTGGAAAAGGCACGATCAGCTTGATGGGGCGGTTGGGATATTCGTTGTCAGCCCAAGCCGGCGCAAGCGCGCTGAGCAAATAACCCGATGCAGCGGCTTTGAGCAATTGACGCTTTTGAATCATGCGAATCTCCAACAATTTTTAGGTAATGGGCGCGGGGTTGAACAACACCAAGGCGTTGTGCAATTTCCATTTTTCGGCCCAAGTCTTGCGCCCACTGGCGACTTCAAGCAGCAAGTGAAAAAGTTCCCAACCGGCTTGTTCGATGGTGATTTCGCCATCGGCAATCCGACCTGCATTCATGTCCATCAAGTCATGCCAACGACTTGCCAAATCGGTTCGGGTGGCGACTTTGACCACCGGGCATTCGGCCAAACCATAGGGCGTTCCGCGTCCGGTGGTGAACACATGCAAGTTCATGCCCGCCGCGAGTTGCAATGTGCCGCAAATGAAATCGCTGGCAGGCGTGGCCGCGAAGACCAAACCTTTTTGATCGGCCTTGAGTTTGTTGCCCGGTGACAAAACGCTGCCAATGGCCGCACTGCCGCTTTTGATGATGGAGCCCATCGCTTTTTCGGCAATGTTGGACAAGCCACCCGCTTTGTTGCCGGGGGTGGTGTTGGCCGTGCGATCGGCACGACCTCGGTCTAAATATTGGTCATACCAACCCAGCTCATCGATGATTTGTTGCGCCACTTCGGGGGTTGCCGCGCGAGATGTCAATTGCTCCACGGCATCACGGACTTCGGTGTTTTCCGAAAACATGATGGTGGCGCCTGCACGCACCAACAAATCGGCCATGTAGCCAACCGCTGGATTGGCGGTCACGCCCGAAAAAGCATCGCTGCCGCCACATTGAACGCCAACCACCAAAGCGCTGGCGGGCACAGTTTGGCGTCGGCGAGCATTGAGGCGCTCCAAATGAGGTTTGGCGCGCGCCACGATGTCATCGATCATGGACATGAACCCGACATGCGTGTCGTGCTGCAAGCAAACCAAGTCCAGCGCCGCCTCGGGTTGACGCGCATCTTGAATCGGAAAACTGCCAGCGGGCAGCAGCCGATCAGGTTGCAATTTTTCACACCCCAAACTCACCACCATCACCTCGCCCCCAAAGTTGGGATTCAAGCTGATGTTGCGCAAGGTGCGAATGGGAATTTCTGCGCCTGGTGCATCAATGGCAACACCGCACCCATAGGTGTGTTCAAGCCCCACGACGCCATCGACGTTCGGATACTTGGGCAGCAACTCTTGGCGAATGCGCTCAACCGCCACACTCACCACGCCTGCCACACATTGCACCGTGGTGGTGATGGCCAGCAAGTTGCGTGTGCCGACCGAGCCATCGGCGTTGACATAGCCATCAAAGGTGTAACCGGCTAAAGCTTCGCTGGCTGACGGTTTGACCGTCGCCATGGGCAAGTTGTGAAGCGCTCTTGCTGCTGGAATGTCCAACAAGCGCTCATGCACCCAACTGCCCGCCGCAATGTCTTGCTTGGCAAACCCCACTGGCACGTTGTAGCGCAACACGGGTTGGCCTTGCGCCACATCGTGCAGCGCGACTTTGTGGCCTTGCGGTACTTTGTCGCGCAACACCAAACCATCGGGCAAGACCGTGCCAGCAGGCAAACCGCTATCGTTGGCAATGATGGCCACGTTGTCGTTGGCGTGCATTCGAATCGCCAAAGGCGCTTTACTTGCAGGCATTTGCATCACTTCAACAAGTTAGGCAACCACAACGAGAAGGTGGGCACATAGGTCACCAAAAGCAGCGTCATGCCCAAAGCTCCATAAAACGGAGCGATGGTTCGCATGACTTGTCCCACCGAAATTTCACCAATGGCGCAGCCCACAAACTGCACTGTTCCCACGGGTGGCGTATTCAGGCCCAAAGCGCAATTGATCAGCATCAAAATACCAAACTGCAACGGGTCCATTCCAAACTGCATGGCAATGGGCATGAAGATGGGCGTACAAATCAAGATCGTGGCGGCCATGTCCAAGAATGTGCCCAAGATGAACAACAAGATGTTGATCATCAAAAATATCACCCACGGACTTGAGCTGATGAATTGCATCATCTCGCCCGTCTTTTGAGGCACTTCATACAAAGCCATGAAGTAACCAAAGGCGTTGGAAATACCAATCAACAACAGCACCACACCCGTTGTTTTACAAGCTTTGGCGCAGGCTTTGATGAAGTTATGCCAAGTCAACGAGCGGTAAATAAAGACCGTCACAAACAACGCCCAAGCCACTGCAATCGAAGCAGACTCTGTGGCCGTGAATGCGCCCGACAAAATACCACCCAAGATGATCACCACCACCAGCAAGCCGGGCAATGCACCTCCAAATGCCTTGAGCACTTGCCCCCAACCGGGGAAAGCGCCGTGGGTGGGATATCCGCGTTTGACCGCCACCCAATACGCCGCAGCCAAGTTGCACAAGGTCAAAATAATGGCTGGCACCAAGCCCGCCAAAATCAACCCCAACACACTCACCGAGGCAATGCCAGATGTGGCCAAAGTAAAGATGATCATGTTGTGCGACGTTGGCATGATCGCACCTACCAAAGCAGCATGAGTGGTGACGTTGACCGCGTAGTCGGCGTCATAACCTTCTTTTTTCATCAAAGGAATCATCACCGAACCCATGGCCGACACATCGGCCAGCGGTGAACCCGCGACTCCTCCAAAAATTGTGCAACCCAACACGTTGCTCATGCCCAAACCACCGCGCACGTGGCCAATCAAACTGTTGGCAAACTTGACAATGCGGTCTGCAATGCCGCCGTACAGCATCAACTCACCGGCAAAAACAAAAAACGGAATCGCAAGAAATGAAAAGACTTGCATGCCGCCAATCATTTTTTGAAACACCA
Source organism: uncultured Burkholderiales bacterium (assembly GCA_903925445.1). Lineage (GTDB taxonomy): Bacteria > Pseudomonadota > Gammaproteobacteria > Burkholderiales > Burkholderiaceae_C > Limnohabitans. The sequence goes on from CAIYFE010000345.1 coordinate 7,252, forward strand.
CCGCCGTTGGCAAACCGGCGGCAAGGATGGTGGCAATTGAGGACAGGCCGATGGCAAACGCCACGGGAACCCCCATGACAAGCAAGAGCGTGAAGCTCAGCGTTAATACAGTCAGTTCCATGCCGGCTCCACTTCCTCACCGCGCAACAAGGCCACGATGTGCTCAATCGAAAACAAAACAATCAATGCGCCCGCAATGATCAGGGGCACATAGTCAATGCCATCGGGCACAGGCAACATGGGTTTTTTCTCGCCCCATTTCGCGCTGGCCCACAACCAGCCACCTTGTGCCATCAAATAGCCAAACAAAGCGACCATGGCGTGGATCAAAATTTCAATGCGATGCTGCCATTGCTCGGGCAGCAAAACCACCAATGACTCAAGCCCAATGTGTCCAGCATCGCGCACACCAACGGCCAGACCAAATGCTGTGACAAACAACACGATCAGCAAAGCCAGCGCTTCTGCCCAAGTTGGCGTGTCGTTGAACACATAGCGACCAATGACTTGCCATTGAACGCACAAGATCACTGTGATCAAACCGATGACAGCCAAAACCAAACTGATTTTTGAGATGGCTGCACAAAATTTTGTGAACATGAAAAAACTCCAGCCCTCAACCGTTCAGGCTGAGGGCGTTGGTGCAATGAAAATTATTTGGTGTCTTGAATGGCTTTGACCAAGCGTTTCATGTCAGGCGTTGTGATGAACTGGTCATACACAGGCCCCATGACCGATTGGAATGAACGCTTGTCCACTTCCACGATTTGGGCGCCCGCCGCTTTGACGTTGGCCAAAGATTTGGCTTCTTGCTCGTCCCACTTTTCACGCTCCACCTTGACCGAGTCTTTGGCTGCTTGACGCACCATGTCTTGTTCAGACTTGGACAACTTGTCCCAGGTCACTTTGGACATCAGCAAAATTTCTGGCGCCATGGAGTGTTCAGTTTTGGAATAAAACTTAACCGCTTCCACGTGTTTGGCCGTGTCAAACGATGGAATGTTGTTTTCAGCCGCATCGATCAAACCTGTTTTGAGACCTGTGTAGACCTCGCCATAAGGCATCGGTGTGGCGTTGGCGCCCATGGCATTGACCAAAGCGACCCACAAGTCAGATTGTTGAACGCGAATTTTCAAGCCCTTGGCATCGGCCACAGTTTTGATGGGCTTTTTGGCATAAATTGAACGTGCCCCGCTGTCATAAAAAGCCAAGCCAACAAAGCCTTGGGATTCGCAGCTGCGCAAAATTTCGTCACCCACTGGACCGTCCAAAGACTTGCGCATGTGGTCCACCGAGTGGAACAAAAATGGCATTGTGGGCACCATGGTCATGGGGCACACGCCATTCATGGGCGCCACGTTCACGCGAACCATGTCCAAAGCGCCAATCTTGACTTGGTCAATGGTTTCTTTTTCTGAACCCAATGCGCCTTTGTTAAAAACTTTGATCTTGAATTTACCGCCACTCATTTTTTCCAAGTTTTGGCTCATGGCCTTCACGGCCAAAACAGTGGGGTAATCGTCTGAGTTGTGAATGTCAGCCGAGCGGAATTCAACCGCGTGCGCGCTCAAAGAAAGTGCGGCAGCCAAGGCCAACAAAGTGGATTTCAGTTTCATGGAACAGTCTCCTTTAAAAATTTAAATCAGCAACAAATCAAAGCGCTTGTGAACCCAAGCTGCGAATCAGCGCATCGAGTTTTTCCATCTCTTGCGGCTTGAGGTCTGTCAAAGGCGCACGCACAGGGCCTGCGCCGTGTCCCACCAAGGTCGCACCAGCTTTGACAATGCTCACGGCATAGCCTGCGCCTTGGTTGCGAATGGCCAAGTAGGGCATGAAAAACTGTTTGAGCAAGCGGTGTTGGGTCGCGTGATCGTCTTTGGCCACGGCGTGATAAAACTCCATCGCCGTTTTGGGAATGAAGTTAAAGACAGCCGACGAATACACCGGTGTGCCCAACGCTTTGTAGGCTGCGGCGTACACCTCGGCGGTTGGCAAACCACCCAAATACGAAAAACGGTCGCCCATCTTCAAGTAAATCGACATCATCAATTCGATGTCGCCCATGCCGTCTTTGAAGCCAATCAGGTTGGGGCAACGATCGGCCAAAATGGCCAACGACTCTGGCGTAAGCTTGCACACATTGCGGTTGTAAACAATCACACCAAACTTCACGCTTTTGCACACGGCTTCAACGTGCGCAATCAAACCCTCTTGCCCTGCTTCGGTCAAGTAATGCGGCAACAACAACACGCCGTGCGCGCCTGCGCGTTCGGCCTCTTGCGCGCATTGAATGGCAAAACGAGTTGGACCGCCTGCACCCGCAATGATGGGCACTTTGCCGCGGCAAGTGTCTACGGCTGTTTTGATGATGTGGGGATATTCATCAGCCGTGAGCGAAAAGAATTCACCTGTGCCACCAGCAGCAAACAAAGCAGTAGCACCATAAGGAGCCAACCACTCCAAACGCTGCGCATAGGCTTTGGCATTGAAATCGCCTTGGTCATCAAAATCGGTCAGCGGAAACGACAGCAGACCGTGCGACATGATGGATTTGAGTTCTTGAGGTGTCATGGTGTAAATCAAAGTTGGATGAACAAAAAAATCAGAGCGGGCCGATCTTCACAAAGCCACCGCCTTGGAATTGCATGGCCGGATCGCTGAGATCGGGCTCAGGCGTACTGGCATAGACCGCGTCCCGGAAGATGTCAGAGCTGTCTTGTGGGCGGTAACCAATGTGCTTGGCCAAATGGTTGTCATACCAAGACACGCTGTTGTCGGATGTCCCGTAAATGATGGAGTGACCCAACACTTGCGTGGTCAAACAAGCAGTGATCAAGCGATGCAAATCGTCATAGCTCAACCAACTGGCCAGCATGCGACGGTCTTTGGGTTGGGGAAACGATGAGCCAATTCGCACGCAAGCGGTTTCAATGCCATACCGATCAAAGTACATGCGTGACAGGTCTTCGCCAAAAGCCTTGCTCAAGCCATAAAAACCATCGGGGCGCGGCGGGCTGAGGGCGTCAACAACTTCGCTTTGCTTGTAAAAACCCATCACATGGTTGGAGCTGGCAAACACGACACGCTTGACGCCGTGCAGCCGTGCGGCTTCGTACAAGTTGTACAAGCCCACGATGTTGGCTTGCAAAATGGGCGCCCAAGGCGCTTCGACCGACACTCCACCAAAATGCACGATGGCTTGACAGTCTTTGACCATGTCGTGCACCGCTTTGGCATCCGCCAAATCGGCTTGAACAACTTCTTCTTTGGGCTTTGCTGCCCCCAGATCGGCCAAATCACTCAAACGCAGAATGTCGCAATTGGCTTTGAGTCGCTCACGCATGGCTTGGCCTAAGCCGCCTGCAGCACCGGTCATCAAAATTCTTGAATGGGAACGGATGGTCATGGAATCCAAATATGTTGTACGTTGTCAGACAACTTAGCATTTTAAAAAAGGCGATTGACTTGTCAAGCGTGAATCAAAAAGAAAAGCCTAGGACTTACCCTAGGCCATCACACCGCGCCTTGGGTGTGTACAAACAAAGCATACAAAGAATGGCTGCTGGCCATGAACAGCCGATTTTTATGAATTCCACCAAAGCACAAATTGGCGCAACGTTCGGGCAAATGAATGTGCCCAATCGCCTCGCCTTGTGGTGTGAACACGCGCACGCCGTCCAAGTCTTGCGGATTGGCCGCCAAAGAACCATCGCTGCCCCAGCCGCACCAAATGTTGCCATCCACATCGATCGCAATGCCATCCAATGCGCCTGCGCCTTGGGCATCGATGACTTTGCGTTTGTTGCTCAAAGCGCCGCCCTTGCCCACGTCGTAAGCCCACACCAAGCGATGCGGTTTGGCGCGACTCTCCACCACATACAGAATCGATTCATCGGGTGAAAAAGCCAAGCCGTTGGGGCCTTGCAAATCGGTGATCACACAGTGCAACTGCCCTGCCGCATCTACACGGTACACAGCGTGCGGCAACTCTGGCGTGGCTGGCATGCCTTCCCAATGGCCTGAAATTCCAAAGCTGGGATCGGTGAACCACACGCTGCCACGATCAGCGCCTTGCATTTGGCACACGATGTCATTGGGTGAATTCAAACGCTTGCCTTGCCAAGCATCGGCCAAGACCGTGATGCTGCCGTCATACTCTGTGCGCGTGATGCGCCGTGTGAGATGTTCACACACCAGCAAACGCCCCAAGTGATCGCGCGCCATGCCATTGGCATTGTTCGAGGGCTCACGAAACACGCCCCATGCGCCTGCAGCGTCGTCCCAGCGCATGATGCGGTTGCTGGGGATGTCCGAGACCAACACAAAGCGACCATCACCAAACCAAACCGGCCCCTCGGCCCATCGCATGCCCGTGGCCAATTGCTCCACGCTGCTGCTGAAAATTCGGTATTTCAAAAAGCGCTCATCCAAAACCGACACCCGAACATCGGGGTAGCGTGCGCTGATCTCAAAAGGAATGTGCATGGGAAACACCTTGAAACGCAAATTGCAGCAATGACTTGTAGGTCATCATACATGTTATTATCAAACGGATGAATGACACCATTCAGCCCCTTCGCAAGCCTAAGAACCTGGCCCACGAATTGGTCGACGCCCTGAACGACCGCATTCGCGATGGCCGACTCAAAGTAGGCGACAAGCTTCCGTCAGAAGCTGCCATCATGCAGCAGTTTGGCGTCAGCCGAACTGTGGTGCGCGAAGCAATTTCGCACCTGCAAGCCGCCGGCTCGGTCATGACGCGACACGGCGTGGGCACCTTCATTGTGGGCACGGACGATACCGCCAGCTTCAAGCTGACCAGCGAACACTTTTCCACCCTGCGCGATGTGATTGCGGTGTTGGAGCTGCGCATTGGCATTGAAACCGAGGCAGCCGCCCTCGCCGCCTCGCGCCGCACGGAACAAAACCTCGTCAACATGCAGCATGCCCTCGCGGCCATCGCCCAAGCCATTGACGCTGGCGAAGACGCCGTGGCGCACGATTTTCACTTTCACCTTGAAATTGCGCGTGCCACGCAAAACAAACATTTCACCGAGTTGATGGCTTCTTTGGGCGCCTCCATCATTCCGCGAGCGCGCCTGGACAACACACCCGCCGCTGCACTTGACCCTGAAAAACTGAGCTACTTGCGCAAAGTCAACACCGAACACGACAGTATTTTTCAAGCCATCCGCAACCAAGACCCGGATGCCGCCCGTGCCGCAATGCGCACACACCTCTCCAACAGCAAAGAGCGCCGCCGGCAAAACGGCTTTTAACCACGCCGCCATCGCGGCATTTTTTGACCATGTGGCAAGACATTGCCGCCCAAAAGCCCTCTTCCTTGCGCCATGACTCGCCACAAGCCGCACTGGGCGTCAAAAATATCTGGCTCGAATATTGCTTGAACTCCTGAAGCATTTGGAGAACTTAGGCATGACATCCATCATTTCGTCAATGACAAACTCGCAAATTGCCAACTTGACGACCAAGCAAGTGGCAGGGCTGAGCACGTCCGATATCAATGCCTTGAACTCCTCGCAAGTGCAAGCCTTGAGCACCGCGCAGGTCTCAGCGATGACCACCACGGAAATCGTGTCCATCAGCCCGCAAGCCTTGGCCGCTTTTAACAATTACCAGCTCAACGCGTTGTCTACGCGCGATGTTGCGGCTCTCAAAATCAGTCAGGTCACGGCCTTGCAGCCCGCGCAAGTGGCGGCTTTCACCAGCACTCAAGTGGCGGCCATGACCACCACACAAATCAGCCAACTGGCGTTGAACATGACGCCCGTTCAGCTCGCCTCGCTCACCAAGACCCAAGTCAGTGGCTTGACCGTCGATGTGCTTCAACCCAATGCAAACAACGGCAACACCGGTTTGAGTGGATTGCAGCTGCAATCGTTGTCAACGCAAGTCGTATCGGCACTGACCACCACCCAGCTGGGGTGGTTGACGGCCACACAAGTCAGTTCGTTAACACCGACGCAAGTCAGTGCAATGAACGCGGTGCAATTGCCCGGGGTGTTGAGTAAGTTTTCAACGGTTCAGCTTTCTTCTTTGGTCACAGCACAAGCCACGGGGCTGACCAGCACGGCTTTGATCAGCCTGAGTTCGACGCAACTCCAAGCGATCACCAACAAAGAGCTTTCGCTCATCGCCAGCGCACAGTTGACTGCGCTCAATTCCACACAAGTCAGTTACTTGACCAATGTGCAGGTTTCCGGCTTGAGCACGGTACAAATTCCCGCACTGGCCGCCAAACTCACCACCAGCCAAGTCGCATCGATCACCACATTGCAAGCGCGCGGTTTGAGCGCCACGGCATTGAATTCGATGAGCAGCGATCAGCTGCAATCGCTTTCGTCACGCACGGTGGCAGCCATGTCGACCCTGCAAGTCTTGGCCATGACGACGACACAGGTGGCCACGCTGGCCAATAGCTTCAGCACACAACAAGTCGCCGTCTTGACGGCATCGCAGGCTGCAGGGCTGACCTCGGCGGTGCTGTCGAGCTTGTCCAACGCGCAACTGCAAGCCATCTCGACCAAGCAAATGCCCTTCTTGAGCACGTTGCAACTCTCGGGCTTGACCACCAACCAAGTCACCGCATTCGTCACCGGCCAAATTACGGCGATGACGACCACGCAAGTGGCTTTCTTGTCCAAGAATTTTTCGCCCGCTCAGTTGACCAACTTGGGCACGTCACAAGTGCCGGGCTTGACCACGGCGGTTTTGAGCCAATTCAGCACGCCCCAAGTCCAAGCGCTGTCTGTGCGCGATCTGCCCTTGATGTCGACCACGCAGCTGGCGGCGTTTCAACCCAACTTGGTCAATGCGTTGACGCCTGGTCAAATTCCAAGCTTGAGTTCAGCACAAATTCCCGTTTTGGCGCGGTACATGTCCACACTGCAAATCAGTGCGATGACCACCCAACAAGCCAAAGGTTTGACCGCCACGGTTTTGAGCGCTTTGAGCGCTGATCAAGTGCAGGCCCTTTCACCCGCTGTGCTGTCTTCGGTGTCGACCACCAACTTGAACAGCCCAGTTGTCTCGGGTGCCATTGCTGCCTTGAGCACACAACAAGTGGCTTCGCTCAACACCTCGCAAGTGGCTTTGGTGTTGAACCAACTCTCCACGCTTCAGCTCTCGAGTTTGAGCACTGCGCAAGCACCCGGACTCACAGCCAGCGCCTTGGCTGGATTGGATACGCAACATTTGGCGGCCATTTCACAAGGTGCGATTGCAGGCCTGTCGGCTACGCAAGTGGCGGCGCTTTCAACAGCCCAAGTTGCCTTGCTGGGCAGCGGCTTGAGCACCGCCCAAATTGGTCTATTGACCACGGCGCAAGCCACGGGGCTGACCAGCACGATTTTGCAATCGCTGAGCAACCAACAAATTCAATCGCTGTCGCCCAGAGAAGTGGCTGCTTTGACGACTGACCAGATGAATTACCTCTCGGGCAGTCAAATCAACGCGCTGACAACGGCACAAGCGGCAGCCATGACCACCGACCAAATTGCGGTCATTGCCCCCAAGCTTTCAGCCACACAGCTGAGCGTTTTGACCACAGCACAAGCGCCCGGTTTGACCACCAGCACCATTTCGTTGCTCAGCACGGTTCAGTTGCGCGCCTTGAATACACAAGAGATTTCCGCACTCACATCGGATCAATTGGCGGTGTTGCAAAGCAACCAAGTCAATGCGTTCAGCAGCGCGCAAGTGGCCGCACTGACCATCGATCAGCTGCCCATCGTGATCAGCAATTTGTCCACCATTCAAGTGGGCGTTTTGACTTCGAGCCAAGCTGCGGGGTTGAATTCTGATGCGTTTGGCGTCATCACCACGGCGCAATTGCAAGCCTTGAACGCATCGGCGCTCAATGCTTTGTCTGCCACGCAAGCAGCACTGTTCAGTGATCAAGCCAGCGCATTGACCACCACGCAAGTGGTGGCTTTGAATGCGCCTGTCGTTGCGGCCTTGGCTGCCACCCTGACGCCTCAGCAGTTGGGTGCGTTGACCACCGTGCAATCTGCGGGCTTGACCACGGCCGCTTTGTCTGCCTTGGCCAGCGCAAATAATCTTGCTTATTTGTCACCCAAAGTCATTGCCGGTATGAACACGTCGCAAGCCAGCAGCTTGAGCACCGATCAATTGGCCGTCTTAGCTGACAACCTCACCACAGCGCAAATTGCAAGTCTGAACACAGCGCAGTCACCCGGATTGACCAGCGACGTGCTGGCAAGCATGAACAGCGCACAGCTGCAAGCTTTGAGCAGCACCGAAGTTGCTGTGTTGACAACGGTGCAAACCGCTGGCCTTTCAAACGCGCAAATCAATGCGCTGACGTCTAAACAAATTGCGGCTTTAAGCACCGCGCAAGTCGCCAGTTTGGCCGCCAAACTGACCGCCAATCAGTTGGGCGCTTTGGTGGCTTCGCAGGCTGCGGGACTGAATTCATCGGTGCTCAACAACTTGACGCCGGTTCAAGTGCAAGCGCTCAGCACGGCTGAGATTGCGGCCATTGCATCGGCACAAATCGGCGGTTTGCAATCGACGCAAGC
>CAIYFE010000346.1 GCA_903925445.1 uncultured Burkholderiales bacterium
GGCAAATGGGTGCAAGCAATGCAACCCAAGCTGTGCGCCACCAACACCACCGGCGCGTCTTGCGCCAACACCGTCTCGGCAATGCGGTTGACCCACGCACTGCGGGTGTGCGAGACCCAATTGTCTTGCTGCACCCGCACCGCGCCAACAATGGACTCCGCCCACAGGCTCTGCCAATGGCCGGGGCCAGAGTCGCGCCAGCCGGGGACAATCAGAATGGTTGGTTTTTTTGACATAAACGCGATTGTTAAATGCCCCGTCTCAAAAGAAAACTACTATTTATTTGTTAGCAAATAACGCCACGGCATAACGAGCATTGAATTCTCAACAATCCTCGCCGACCCGCTTGCCTTCACTTGCTCAAATAAATTTGGTCAAAACTGCCGCCGTCTGCAAAGTGGTCTTTGTCGGCTTTTTCCCAACCACCAAAGGCTTGTTCGATGGTGAACAAAGGCAATTTGGGCAATTGTTTGGCGTACTTGGCTTGGGCTTTTTCTGAGATGGGGCGGTAGAAGTTTTTGCCAGCAATGTCTTGGCCTTCGTCGCTGTAGAGGTATTGCAAATAGGCCTCTGCCACTTTGCGCGTGCCTTTGCGGTCCACGTTTTTATCGACCACGCTCACGGGCGGTTGCGCCAGGATGCTGATGGAGGGATACACAATGTCGACCTTGTTGCCAAATTCTTTGTCCAGCAAATAGGCTTCGTTTTCCCATGAAATAAACACATCGCCCTGGCCGCGTTGTGCAAAGGTGACGGATGAGCCACGTGCACCGGTGTCGAGCACAGGCACGTTTTTATAAAGGGCTTTGACGAAATCTTTGGCTTTTGCGTCGCTGCCGTATTTGCGTTTGGCGAATTCCCAAGCGGCTAAATAGTTCCAGCGTGCGCCACCCGATGTTTTGGGATTGGGCGTGATGACTTGAATGCCAGGCTTGACCAAATCGTCCCAATCTTTGATGCCCTTGGGATTGCCTTGGCGCACCACCAACACGATGGTCGATGTGTAAGGTGCGCTGTTGTGCGGCAAGCGTTTTTGCCAGTCTTTGGGCACGAGGCCACCGTGTTGGTACAAAGCGTCAATGTCGCCCGCCAAACCCAGTGTGACCACATCGGCGTCGATGCCGTCGATGACGGAGCGGGCTTGCTTGCCCGAACCTCCGTGGGACTGTTTGACGGTGACATCTTGTCCCGTTTTGTCTTTCCAATACTTGGCAAAGGCGGTGTTGTATTCGACGTACAACTCCCGGGTTGGATCGTACGAGACGTTGAGCAATGTGACCGATGACTGCGCTGAGGCGACGCCTGCTGCGAGCAACAAACCAACAGCTGCCAGCCATTTTGAGATCGTTTGACGTTGAATCATTTTTTTCCTTGAGTCCGTTTTTGCAATGGACGGATTCTCAAAGCCAACGATTCAAAATGGAACTACAGAGTTTTTGGTTGTTAATTACCAAAACATCTATCAAGTAGGTGCCAAAGATTTTTCAAAGCGTGCGTCAACGCACGCCTTCAGCACCTTCGCGCTTTAAAGCTTTCTCAAGATGAATTCAATGGCGCACTCGCCAATCGGCGTCATGGTTTGGTCAAAACGATGAACGCTGGTTAATTGATCAATCTTGTAGCGGTAAGTGGCATCCAGCAATTCAATTTTCAAAACTTGAACCGCTTGCGCTGTGTTGGCCAGCAACTCCGTGAGGTTGATGCTTTGCGCGCACCATGAGCTTTTTTTATGAACCGTGAAGGTGTGCTTGTGATCGGGGTTGAAGGTGGATGGAAAAACCTTTTGCTCGTACAAGTCTTCATCGGGAATCAAGCACACCAAATGGCCACCTGGTTTGAGAATTCTGAGCCAGTTGTCCAGCGCCCGGGCAGGATTGACCATGTGCTCCAAACAATGCGAGGAATGCACAAAATCCAAGCTTTGGTCCGCAATCGAGGCCATCAATTCGGCGTCCCCGTCCGGCAAATCCCAGCCCCGGCAACTTTGCATCAACGGAAAAAATTCCGCATACAGCGCCAACGAATCATTGCCTGCGCCAATGTCGATGCCATGCCCTTTGAAATAACGCGTGGCATAACGCGAATCTTTGAGCTTGTGGAAAATTGATTTACTGGATTCGTGCATGAAATTCCTTTATTTCCGGAAATATTAACAGTCAAATCTGAGATGAAGAAATACCAATCGAACGGACGAAATACGCCCCAGACACCCAATCAACAAAACATGATTACTGAACCATCTTTGTACCGTGTTGGGTGTGGGGATGTGAATTTTAAAGGCGCGACATTATGAAAAATAATCTCACTCATAAAGCTCAAGTGGCAGGCCATCAGGATCAGCAAAGAATACAAATCGATGCCCAGTGAACTCATCTACTCGTACCGCCTCCACAACAACGCCATTTCGCTCCAAGTACGTTTTCCAAACATCCACGTTGTTCACTTTAAACGCCAGGTGGCGTAAGCCACAAGCTTCTGGCCGAGTGGGACGTGGTGGCGGGTTTGGGAATGAAAACAGCTCTAACTGCGATCCATCAGGTAACTCAAGATCCAGTTTGTAGGAATGACGCTGCTCACGGAAGTGTTCGGCTATGACGGCGCATCCCAACAACTCGACATAGAAGTGCTTGGAAGTCTCATAGTTCGATGCAATGATGGCCACATGGTGGATGCCAAAGATACGCCGCTTGTGCCCCTCGGTGTGCTGTAAATCAGTCATGGTTTTCGACTCGCTGCAGCCAGAATGCATTGTCGGTTTTCAAGGTAAGTGGTGAGGCGCCAATGTCACACCCATGAAATCGGCCATCGCCTGCACGACGATATTGTGGTCTTCACGCTGCGGTAAACCCGAGATGGTGACAACACCAACGAAACCAACGCCTTTGACCCGTATCGGGACGCCGCCACCGTGATGCGCATAGTCGCGCATGGGCAAACCGGACTGGGTTTGCAGTGTTTCCCCTTCGGTCAAAGCAAGCCCTACGGCATAAGAGCTTCGCTGTTGCAATTCGGTCGTGTTGCGTTTACGGCGAGCCCAATCGGCATTGTTCGGGGATGTACCTGACATCGCGAAGAAGAAGACGGTTTCGCGACAATGCCGGATTTCAATCGTTACAGCCAGATTTTCGGATTCGCAATAATTCTTGATGGATTCGCCCAACTGCCAGGCCGTGGTGTTGTCGAATGCATTGAATTGCAGAAGCTCTTCCTGCTTGGCAATGATCGCCAGATCCCTCGCTGACTCAGAAGTGTTATTCATGGAAAGTGGCCCACAAGTGTTTAATCTTCACAACTTTGCCTCAACAAGTTGAGCTCGCGTAGGCAATCCCTCTGTATCACCGAGAACCTGCACGGCACGGGCGCCAATCCAAGCACCGCGACGGACGGCGTTTTGCACGCTAAGTCCTTCAAGCATGCCGCTGATCACGCCAACAGCAAAACCGTCTCCGGCACCTACGGTATCAACCACTTGGTCAACCGCAAAACCTTGAACATATGCGGCTTCCTGTGCCGTAGCGTAATAGGCGCCTTCAGCCCCTAACTTGATCACCACCAGAGATACCCCAGCATTGAGATAAAACTTGGCGATCTCCGCTGGCGTGTCTTTCCCAGTAAGAAGTTTGCCTTCTTGAATTCCTGGCAAGACCCAATCCGCCAGAAAGGCCAAGCGGTTAATGGTCTCTCGCATGACGCCCTCATTGGCCCAGAGTGAAGGACGCAGGTTCGGATCAAACGAAATGGTTTTGCCATGTTTACGCATGGCCTCCATGCTGGCAATGGAAGTCGCAAGACAGCTAGCAGACAGCGCAGCAAAAATTCCGGTGGCATGCAAATGTCTGGCGCCGATCAGCCACGGCAGATCAATTTCTTGAGGCTGAAAGAAGCTCGCAGCAGATCCCTTTCGGTGGTATTCCACTTCTGGGTCTCCCCCACCTTGCACACGGCCTTTGATCATGAAACCCGTGCGCTGTGTACCGTCACACACGACATGCGAACAGTCGATGCCCTCTGCTTTCATGGATTGAATCAGGTAACGCCCCATGGAGTCGGTACCCAGCCGACTGCACCACGCAACATGCAAGCCCAAACGTGCAAACCCGATGGCAACATTGGTCTCGGCTCCGGCAGTACGTTTGACAAAGGCTTGGGCGTGCTCAAGAGGCCCCAACTGGTCAGCGATCAACAACATCATGGCTTCGCCAAAAGTGATCACATCAATCGACATAGCGTTGGGGACCATTCAAATGGTTTCCTTGTAGATTGAACCTGTCAGGTAATAGGGCCAGTTACGTTCGAAGAATGGTCGCTCAGTTTGCAGGAATTCTCTCGGTTTTCGTGTGGCAATCATCATTTTGGAATTCTCCCACTTCACCA
>CAIYFE010000347.1 GCA_903925445.1 uncultured Burkholderiales bacterium
CAGAATGTGTGCGTCGCTCAAAGGCTGATGGGTCATCGTGTGATTTTATCGGGCATGCGGGCTTTACTTGCCGATGCAAAAGCTGGAAAAAATCACGCCCAACAAGTCTTCATTGGAAAACTCACCCGTGATGGAGTTCAAGGCGTTTTGTGCCAAGCGCAATTCTTCGGCCAAAACGTCCAAGGCAGGTGCCTTTTGTTGCAACAAGTCATGCGCCATTTGCAGGTGCTCTTGCATGAGCTTTAAGGCTTGTACGTGACGCTCCCGCGCCATGAACAGCCCCTCAGACCCAGCCTCTTGCCAACCCACCACATCCAGCAATTGCTGGCGTAAAACATCCAGCCCTTCGCCCGTCTTGGCTGACAACACCAACGGGGTTGCTTGGCTTGAAATGTGCGCTGTTTTTTCAAGCGCGTCGGCTTTGTTCCAAATGTGAAGCAATGGAATGTGCGCGGTTATTTTTTCTTGCAGCGTTTGGGCAATTTGCTGATCGGCGAGTTGGTAAGCAGGGTCTTTTTCTCGCGTGATGTCGTGCAGAAAAAGAACCACATCGGCTTGGGCAATTTGGTGCCAAGCGCGTTGAATGCCAATGCGTTCAACCTCATCGATGTTGGGTTGATCGCGCAAGCCCGCCGTGTCAATGACGTGCAAGGGAACGCCTTGGATTTGAATGGTTTGTTGCACCACATCGCGGGTTGTGCCCGCGATGGGCGTGACGATGGCCAATTCAGCGCCAGCCAATGCATTGAGCAACGAACTTTTGCCGGCGTTGGGTTGCCCGGCAATCACCACGCGAATGCCTTCGCGCAACAACGAACCTTGGCGTGTGCGCTGCATGATTTGCTGCCATTGCGCCTGCAGCCTGTTCAATTGGCCTTGTGCATCGGCTTGTTGCAAAAAGTCAATTTCTTCTTCTGGGAAGTCCAGCGTTGCCTCTACCAACATGCGCAACTGAATCACCGCGTCGCGCAACTGAAAAATGCATTGAGAAAACTCGCCGCTGAGGGATCGACTTGCGCTCCTCGCCGCGGCTTCGGTGCTGGCGTCAATCAAATCGGCCACTGCCTCGGCTTGTGCCAAATCCAGTTTGTGGTTCAAAAATGCACGTTGCGTGAACTCACCCGCTTGCGCCAATCGGAGGTTGGCCAACATCGGCTTGTGCTCGTCGTCCTGCGCTGCTGCAAGTTCCAAACAGCGCGACACCAACAATTGCAAAACCACAGGGCCGCCATGTGCTTGAAGTTCTAAAACATCTTCGCCGGTATAGCTGTTGGGGCCTTCAAAATAAATGGCCAGCACATGATCAATCGGTTGCTGCTTGGCATCTCGCAAGGCCAAATATGTGGCTTCACGTGGTTTTAATTTTTTGCCACATAACTGGGCGACATATTTTTTTATATTTTTTCCACTGATGCGAACAATTCCCACCGCACCGCGACCCGGCGCCGTGGCAATGGCAATGATGGGGAATTCTTGTGATCCAAACATATTCGCATTGTCCCGAAAAAAAAGGTCGCCCATGGGCGACCCTTATTTAAAACAATCAGACTTTTAGTTTTTGAGAACGCCCAATTGTTTATTGATGACCCATTGCTGGCTGATGGACAAAATATTATTCGTCAACCAATAAAGCACCAAGCCCGAGGGGAAGAAGAAGAACATGACGCTGAACGCCAACGGCATGATCCACATCAACTTGGCTTGCATAGGATCGGGTGGGGTGGGATTGAGCCATGTTTGCAACAAGCTGGTGGCCGTCATCACCACGGGCAAGATGAACAATGGATCTGGCGCCGACAAATCGTGAATCCAACCAATCCAAGGTGCGTTGCGCATTTCAACGGTTGACAGCAGCACCCAATACAAAGCGATGAACACTGGAATTTGAATCGCAATGGGTAAGCATCCGCCCATGGGGTTGACCTTTTCTTCGCGATAAATTTTCATCATCTCCATTTGCATTTGCTGTGGGTTGTCCTTGAGACGTTCTCGCATTTCCGTGATGCGGGGATTGATGGCTTTCATTTTTGCCATGCTGCGGTAAGCATGCGCATTGAGCCAAAAGAACGCGGCCTTGAGCAACACCACCAAAGCCACAATCGACCAGCCCCAGTTATTGATCAATTTATGCAATTGATCCAACAACCAATACAAGGGTTTGGCAAGAATCGTCAACCAACCATAGTCTTTGACCAATTCCAAGCCTGGATATAAAGCTTCCAGTTTTTTCTCTTCTTGAGGCCCTGCATAAAACGTGGCGCTCACGCTTTTGGTTTCCCCTGTTTTCAAGGTGTCCAAAGGCGCGATCAAGGTTGCGCGATAGCAGCAATCTGGCGTTGCCGCACCAATATCCACCGCATCCAATGAAATATTGCGATTCAACCCATCAGGTAAAACCCAAGCACTTACAAAATAATGTTGAACCATGGCGACATAACCGTTCGCCGATTGCTTCTCCACATCCACTTTGTTTTTCTTGATGTCTTCGAATTTAACTTTTTGATATTTCTTGGCATCGGTATAAACCGCGGGCCCAGTAAAAGTTGAATAAAAAGACGACTCGCCTTGAGGTTTATTGCCATCTCTTACCAGTTGGAAATACAACTGAGGAGAAATATCTTGGCCGCTTTGGTTGATCACTTGATGGGTGACTTGAATATCGTAAGCGCCGCGTTTAAAGGTATAGGTTTTGACCAATTTAACGCCATTGACCGCGTCTGATTCAAAAGACACCGTCAAACTGTCTTGTCCTTGCGCCATCGTCAAGGGACCTGGGCGCAAATTCATGGGCGTTTTATGCGTTGGCAAAACCAATGAACCCGCACCAGAAATCAACCCCGTTTGCGCGGTATAAATTCTGTCTTTTGATTCGTCCAGCAACACAATGTTATTGCCCGGATGGTTGATGTCTTCATGTTTTAAAAACTCAACGCGCGCGATTGTTGCGCCCAAAGAATCAAAACTGAGTTTGAAAACATCGGTGCTAATTTGCACCTTGGAAGATTGCACTGCTGCTGTTTTTTCTTCGCTGGGCAATGCGCCTGCCACAGTAGATGAAGCCACTGCTTTTGGAATATCTGCCGAAGAAGTTGCCTTTGCCGCCTCAATTTGCGCGGGTGTTTTGGGCGTTGGAAAAAATGTAGCTGGGTGGCCATTGAATACTTGCCATTGATCCCACAACAAGATCATGGAAAAACCAAAAATCACCCACAAGATGGTGCGACGAATGTCGTTCATGACGATTTCTTTCCGAGTTTGGCTGAATTCAGCAGAGAAGAAAAACCAGGTTTTTCAACAGGAACAGGATCATGGCCACCAGCGCACCAGGGGTGACAGCGACCAAGACGTTTGAGCGTGAGATAACTGCCTTGCAGCGCGCCATGCAATTGCAACGCTTGCAAGGAATAAGCAGAGCACGTGGGTTCAAAACGGCAAGCCGAACCCAGCCACGGACTCAAAAGCAACCGATAGGCTTTGACACAGCGAATCAAAAATAACTGAATCATGATGCTGTGAGTTTCACAAATAATTGTGTCAATTCTTGCCGAACCGCTTGCTTGAGCGCTTCTGAAGAAGCGCTGACATAACGGCGTGTATCAAATGCAGCACTGAGGCGAACGACATAAGCCGTTGGCTGCAATACATGCGCAAACTCTTGTGAAACACTGAAAATTTGTCTTTTCAACAAATTACGGGTGACTGCTCGCTTGGCCCAACGTTTCGGCGTCAAAGCACCCAAAAGAAGTTGTTGCGGCAATAACGCTTGATCCAATGATTCTTTAGGCTGCCATTGATGCAACACAAAGTGCGGCGTTCTGCACACTTTGCTGGCAGACATGACCGTTTGAAAATGCGCCCACTGTTTCAAATGCTCCACGAAATCGACCTCGCGGACCGCTCAGTGAGCCACAAAATTAGACAGCCAGGCGTTTGCGACCTTTGGCACGGCGTGCGTTGATCACAGCGCGGCCTCCGCGTGTTTTCATGCGAACCAAAAAGCCGTGGGTACGAGCGCGACGAGTTTTAGAGGGCTGGTAAGTGCGTTTCATGACAAAAATCCAAAAATTAGATCCCTGTTGATCAGGGAAACCCATGATTATCGCAAATTTTTGGCCGCCACGTCAATCCGTTACACAAGATGTTTTATTTTCGATCGATTCATTTCAAAAATATTCTTTTGTCCTGTGGATAAATTTTTGATAAAGTACGTTTTCGCAAGCCCATTAGGCCAAGCTATCCACAGAACTATTTATTTATGACAACGGGCTTCACATCTTCCGCAACCGACAGCTTGCCAGACGGCTCAGGCGATGGTTTGTGGCAAGCATGCATTGATCAACTGGCACAAGAATTACCAGAGCAGCAATTCAACACCTGGATCAAACCGCTCGTCGCCAAAGTAGCTGAAGATTTCAGCAAAGTTGTGGTTTTGGTCGGAAATCGGTTCAAACTGGACTGGGTTCGTGCCCAATACGCGGGTCGAATCAGCCACATCTTGCAACAAATGTATGGCCAACCCATTCTTTTGGAGTTAGCAATCACTCCTAAAGAAGCCCAAGCAAAACCCAGGTCTGTGCCGTTCATCCAAGAAATCGAGGCGCTCCCAGAAAGCTTTGTTGGCATTGAAGAAAACACGCCCAGTGGCCCACGCAATCGCCTCAACACAGCGCTGACCTTTGATAACTTGGTCGAAGGATCGGCCAATCGCATGGCGCGCGCAGCGGCCACCCATGTGGCAACCATGCCTGGTCAGCTTTACAACCCTTTGTTCATTTACGGCGGCGTAGGGCTGGGCAAGACGCATTTGGTGCATGCGGTGGGAAACAAACTTTTGTCTGAACGTCCCGATGCCAAAGTTTTATACATCCATGCTGAGCAGTTCGTATCGGATGTGGTTAAAGCCTACCAACGCAAAACTTTTGATGAATTCAAAGAGCGTTATCACTCACTAGATTTGCTATTGATTGACGATGTTCAATTTTTTGCAAACAAAGAACGCACCCAAGAAGAGTTTTTCAACGCCTTTGAAGCCTTGCTGGCTAAAAAGTCACACATTGTGATGACCAGCGACACGTATCCCAAAGGCCTGACCGACATTCACGAACGCTTGGTTTCTCGGTTTGATGCGGGTTTGACTGTGGCCATCGAACCTCCCGAACTCGAAATGCGGGTGGCTATTTTGATCAGCAAAGCGCGCCATGAAGGGGCTGAAATGCCCGAAGAAGTCGCCTTTTTCGTGGCTAAAAACGTGCGCTCTAACGTGCGTGAGCTCGAAGGCGCGTTGCGAAAAATCTTGGCTTATTCCAGATTCAACCAAAAAGAAATTTCCATTCAATTGGCACGCGATGCGCTGCGCGATTTGTTGTCGATTCAAAATCGCCAAATTTCTGTTGAAAACATTCAAAAAACAGTGGCTGACTATTACAAAATCAAAGTCGCTGACATGTATTCCAAAAAGCGTCCAGCCTCCATTGCACGGCCACGGCAAATTGCCATGTACCTTGCCAAAGAGCTTACCCAAAAGAGCTTGCCAGAAATTGGTGAGCTTTTTGGCGGACGCGATCACACCACCGTTTTGCATGCTGTTCGAAAAATAGCGGCAGAAAGACAGCAATTGAGCGAACTTAACCAACAACTTCATGTTTTGGAGC
>CAIYFE010000348.1 GCA_903925445.1 uncultured Burkholderiales bacterium
TCAGGCGGAACCTTTCGCCCACCCGCGCCAAATCGCGCAGCGTGGTGTTCAAGCCGCCGCCCGCGGTGGCCGTGCCAATGGCATCGACAGAAAAATAAGCGTCTTGCTCGGCGCCGAGTTTTTGCCAGATTTTTTCAGACAACAACTGCGCGGTGGATTGCCCGGTGACTTTTTGCAAAATCCAGCCCAAGACTTCTGCGTTGGGGGTTTTGTAAGCAAAGGCTTGCCCGTGTTCGCCTTCTTTGGTTTTTAGATTCATCAAGAAGTCGTACAAGGTTCGGGGGCCTGTGTAGTTGGGGGGCGTGGGCATGGCGCCGCCTGCGCGCACGTAATCCCAAATTTCGGCTTTGGGGTCTGCGTATTTTTCTGAATACTGCACCGAGATGGTCATGTCCATGACTTGGCGAACCGTTGCATCGGCGTAGACCGTGTCTTTGAGTTCGGGCACGTACTGTGTGACCAGCGCATTGGGATCGAGTTTGCCCTCTTGCACCAACATGGCGGCCAAGGTGCCAATGAAGGACTTGGTCATGGACATGGCAAGGTGGGGCGTGTGCTCATTGAGCGCACCAAAGTATTTCTCGTAAACAATTTTCCCTTGGTGCATCACCACCACGCCATCGGTGTAGTTGAGCGCCAGCGATTGCGCCCAAGTCAGCTCCCGCCCATCCAAGCTGGTGAACTTGACCGCATCCAGGCTGGTATTTTCTTTTTTGGGCAATGCCACGCTCTTGCCCGCGCCGCGCGCCACATTGGTGGTGGGAAGGATTTCGCGGATGTGCGAAAAACTCCAACGCATTCTGGGAAAAGCCCACATGCTGCCATCTGCAAGTTTGGCTTGCTTGTTGGGCGCAGGCGGAAAACCCTGCATGATGCCCAAGGCCACGGGATCAGAAGCAGCCGCATCGGGCAACGCCGGTGGGTTTTGTTGCGCCATGGCGCTCAAGGTCAGCACCGAGCCCGCCAACGCCAAAGAACTGATCCAAGCCGAAGAAGCAGTTTTCATGAAATTTTCCCCAAAAATGTGCAAAGTACGAAATCAACTTCACAGCGTAACGCCATTTTTGGGCGCGAAGGGTCGCCGTCGTTCAGGACAAACCCTCACAGCCGAGAAAGATACGTGGCCACCTCGTCCAGTTCTTTTTCGGTCAAAGACTGCGTCACGCTTTGCATGGGTGTGTTGGGTCTGCCCACGTTGGCGTGGAACACATGCAACTGCTTGACCAAATATTGTTTGTGCTGACCGGCCAACCTTGGGAAATCGAACTGCCCTTGCGCAGTCGTGCCATGACACGCTTGACAGGCAGGAATGCCGCGATCGGGAATGCCGTTTTCGTAAATCCATCGCCCCGCATAGTCGCTGGGCATGGTGCGGGCGTTGTCGTTGATCAAGGTTTGTTGCGACAAATAGGTTGAAATTTCTGAGATTTGCTGCACCGTCAACGCATGGCTGATGCCGTACATGAACTCAGGCGCTAAACGGTCAGACCGTGAATGGTCTTTGAATTTGGACAACTGATTTTGCAAATAGCCGGGTTGCTGCCCCGCCAGTTTTGGAAATTGAGGCGAGGTTGAATTGCCGTTCTCGCCATGACATTCCGAACAAACTTGTTTGACCAAGGTTACCCCCGAAACATCGGGGTTGCCCAAGTCGCGAGATCGTTCCACCTGCGAACAAGCCCCGAGCAAAGCCAGCGAGCTTGAAATCAAGAGAAGGTTTGAGTTTTTCATGTGTGTCTCCTGAATCAATACGCCACCCAAACATACAACCGCAAGGTGTTGGCATCAGACGCCAAAGCCAAGCTACCCGAGGTGATGGCCGTCAGTTTTGAATAGGCGGTGTATTGCAAGCCCACTCGCAAATTTTGCAAAGGCATGTAAAACACCTCATACGTGCCACCCTGCAACGAACCGTCCGAGTAATTGAAGTAGGCCGCGCTCGCGCCGTATTTGGCCTGGTAAATGTAAGAACCTTTGAGCCGCAGCACGTCCACCACCGAGGGCGATGTGTTGGTTGTGTTGTTCAGCGCATAGTTGGTGGTTTGTTTTTGAAACGCGCCTTGGAACGTGACGGTGTGCGGATCCAACAGGTATTGGTATTGAGCATCCACGCCTTTGAGCTGCGCTGACAAATAATTATTAGGATCGCTCACCACCCCCGTGGCATTGGGATCGAGGTAGTGCATGTTGGTGCCAGAAATGCCCACCATCAAATTGTCTGCGCCCCACTCTTTGTTGTAGGCCAATCGCCAGTAAGGATTGGTGCTTGTCAAGTAGTTGGGGTCGTTGCCGGTGTTCAAAATGCTGAACAGGTTGTTGGCGGTTTTGTAAAACCCCAACTCTGCGTAGTACGTTTTATCCCAAAACGCATACGCCGTCAGCCCCGCAGCCAGCCCCGTCAAACCATTGGAAGGATAGGCTGTGGTGGCGTCGGTGTAGGTGTTGGCACCTTTTCCGGCGGTCTGGGGCACGTATTGCATCCACGCAGCCGATGTGTTCCACGGATCGCTCACGCTGGGTTTGTTGTTGAGCGACACCCCGTAAATCAAATTTCGGGACGGCGTGACGATTTGATCGGCATACCGAATGTCCATGCTGTCTGCACCGGTGGTGCCCACCGTGTAATTGCCATTGGCATCGGTGGCACCGAATTTGTCATAAGTGAGCTGCGTGAAGGCGCCAACGTTGTCGCTGATTTTTCCGGCCAGAAACACACTGCCCGTTTCAAAATCCAGCGTGCCGTTTTTCAGTGGCGTATTCAAAGCACTGGCATTGTTCACCGCATCGATGTTTTTGACTTTGGAAGCACCCGCCACCCCCATCACCGAAACGGACAAGGTTTTCTCGCCCAAGGTGTAGCCCGTGAGTTTGAACAATCGGCCATAGGGCGTTAATTCGGGGTATTGCCCGCCCGCATGGCAAGCCATGCAGTTTTGTCCGGTTTGATTGGCAAAAGACGGCAGCGCAAAGCTGCACGTTTGATAAACGATGGCCGAGCAACACACGAGCAGTTTGAAAAACCCCCGAATTTGTGACCACAAGACAACTTGTCGCATGACGCCTCCTTGAGAACTGACATGCTTCTTTGTAGTCCTATGGTGAAGCCACGCATTGACTTACATCAAGCCAACTCAACGCCCGAATGTAAAGACGCGTCACGCAGCGCAAGCTGCTGCAACGTTATCGATTACTCAAGGTGGTATTGGCGCACGGTGTCCCACGCCACTTGTTGCAAAAACGATTGGA
>CAIYFE010000349.1 GCA_903925445.1 uncultured Burkholderiales bacterium
AAATCGTGAAGCACAGTGCCCACCGTTGAGCCAAGGGAGCAGTGACTCGCGAAAGGTTTAAATCACGCGGCTCGTCGCTCCACCAACAAATCTAAAACCCCCAGCGATTGGTCTTTGTCCATGATGCGCGCTTTGATGGTGCCGGGTTTGGGAATGGTGACGCCTTCAACTTCTAGCACGATGCGGTTGGTCAGGCTGACTTGGAAGTCAACATGGATTTGGGTGTTGAAAATTTCAACATCCTCCAAGCTGCAAATCATGGTGAGGTCGCGTGTTTGCGGATCGCCCGCATCGCGGCTCAGATAAAAAAGCAAGGTGACTTTGGGCAGAAAAACTGGAAATTGAGGCGACTCCAGTTTTTCATACACATCGATGATCGACACCTGATTGGTGCGGGCGTCAACCAACACACGGTTGGCCGCGATGGCGAAGTAGACGTCGAGCATGACGCGTTACTGGTTTTTGAAATTCGCAGCGCGTTTGTTGACGAACGCATCCATGCCTTCTTTTTGATCGGCCGTGGCAAACAACGCGTGGAACAAGCGGCGCTCGAACATCACGCCGTCGGCCAAGCCGCTTTCAAAGGCGCGATTGACGGATTCTTTGGCAGCCATGGTGGCGATTTGTGAGTAGCCGCAAATCATCAAAGCAGCGCCCAAAGCTTCTTCCATCAACTTGTCCAAGGCGACAACGCGGCTGACCAGTCCAGCTTTTTCGGCCTCTGCGGCATCCATCATGCGGCCAGTCAGCGCCAAGTCCATGGCTTTGGCTTTGCCCACGGCGCGTGGCAAGCGCTGTGTGCCGCCCGCGCCAGGAATGACGCCCAACTTGATCTCGGGTTGACCAAACTTGGCGTTGTCGGCCGCGATGATGAAGTCGCACATCATGGCCAGCTCGCAACCACCGCCCAACGCGAAGCCGCTGACCGCCGCGATCACGGGCTTGCGGATGCTGCGGATGGTTTCCCAGTTGTCGGTGATGTAGTCGTTTTTGTAAACGTCAGCGAATGAGTAAGTGGCCATGGCGCCAATGTCTGCGCCCGCTGCGAAGGCTTTTTCGCTGCCTGTGATGATGGTGCAACCGATGTGGGCATCGGCCTCAAAGGCTTTGAGGGCTTGCCCCAACTCGATCATCAATTGCGCGTTCAGTGCATTGAGTTGTTTGGGACGGTTCAAAGTGATGATGCCAACTTTGTCGGCTTCGGTGCGAACGGTGATGAATTCGTAGGTCATGTGGGATTCCAAGTTGAAACTGCTTCAACTATAGCCAAGCTGCCCAGGCACTTTGACCAAGGGTAAACATTAACCAACCGATTGGTCGGTTAATGCTAAATTTCTCAGCAGGAGATTCCTCAACATGACCCCTGTCGCACAAGAAAGCAGCGTTCTTTACGAAGAACGCGGCGCCGTGGCGTTGGTGACGCTCAATCGCGCCGCCTCGCTTAACAGTTTCACACGCCAAATGCACCACGATTTGTGGGCCGCATTGGATCGGGCGCAAGCCAACGAGCACGTCCGCGCACTCGTCATCACGGGCGCAGGACGGGGTTGTTGCGCCGGTCCCGAATTGTCCGAAATCGACTTTGCGCCAGGCCCAGATTTGATCGAACGCGCCAACCCAGGCCCCGTGATTGAGCAAGCCTTCAATCCAACCGCACGCAAATTGCAAGACTTGCGCATGCCTACGCTGGCGGCCGTCAATGGCGTTGCGGCAGGCGCGGGCGCATCGCTGGCGATGTGTTGCGACATTGCGATTGCCGCGCCCCATGCCAGCTTCATCCAAGCCTTCAGCAAGATTGGGTTGATTCCCGACGCGGGCGGCAGTTGGCTGTTGGTCGAGCGTTTGGGGCTGGCGCGTGCCATGGCTTTGGCGCTGACGGGCGACAAACTGGGTGCCGCACAAGCCAAAGAATGGGGCTTGATTTGGGACGTGGCCGATGACTGCGTTGCCGCCGCTTTGGCGCTGGCTGAAAAGCTGGCTGCCATGCCCACCCAAGCGTTGGTCGCCACCCGTCATTTGTTGCGTGAGGCCGGCACCCGCACCTTGAGTCAACATTTGGACGCAGAACGCGACGCGCAGTCTGCATTGGGACGCACGCACGATTACATCGAAGGCGTCACCGCATTCTTGGAAAAACGCCCAGCGGTGTTCAAGGGGAAATGATGAGCGTCGATCCCAACACCTTGGCGCAACAAGTGGCGCAGTCCATGTATGCGGTGGACACGGCCACCAAAGACACCATGGGCATCGAAATTTTGAGCTGCGCGCCCGGCCGCGCGGTGCTTCGCATGCCCGTGCGTGCCTTGCACCTGAATGGCCATCAAATTTGCCATGGTGGTTTCATCTTCACCTTGGCGGATTCGACGTTTGCATTTGCCTGCAACAGCTACAACAAAGCGGCAGTGGCAGCGGGTTGCAGCATTGAATTTTTAAAACCGGCCAAGCTTGGCGACGTGTTGACGTGCGAAGGCGTGGAGCAAACCTTGTCGGGTCGCCACGGCATTTACGACATGCGCGTGACCAACCAACATGGCGAGACGGTGGCCATGTTCCGTGGCAAAAGCGCTCAAATTCAAGGAACGGTGATCCCAGAATGATTCAACATGCTTCGACCGCGCTCCCTTTGGAGCCCATTGAAAAGGCGAGTGTCGATGAGCTGCGCGCCTTGCAGCTCAAACGTTTGCAAGCCACGCTGCACCACGCCTACAACAATTCGCCCGCGTATCGCGCCAAGTTTGATGCGGCGGGTGTGCACCCCAGCGACTGCAAAACTTTGGCCGACTTGTCTAAATTTCCGTTCACAAGCAAGGCCGATTTACGCGACAACTACCCTTTTGGCATGTTGTCTGTTCCGCGTGAACAGTGTGTGCGCATTCATGCTTCCAGCGGCACCACCGGTAAGCCCACCGTGGTCGCGTATACGCAAAACGACATCGACACTTGGGCGCTTGTGGTGGCACGCAGCATTCGTGCCGCAGGCGCACGCAAGGGCGACATGGTGCACGTCAGCTACGGCTATGGCTTGTTCACCGGCGGTTTAGGCGCGCATTACGGCGCCGAGCGATTGGGGCTGACGGTGGTGCCGTTTGGTGGCGGTCAAACCGAGCGTCAAGTTCAGCTGATTCAAGACTTCAAACCCGACATCATCATGGTCACGCCCAGTTACATGTTGGCCATTGCCGATGAGTTTGAGCGCCAGGGCTTGAATCCCGCGCAATGCAGTTTGCGGTTGGGTATTTTTGGCGCAGAGCCTTGGACCAACGACATGCGACGCGCCATCGAGCAGCGTTGCGGCATCGATGCCGTTGATATTTACGGTTTGTCAGAAGTCATGGGTCCAGGGGTTGCCAACGAGTGCATCGAAACCAAGGACGGCCCCACGATTTGGGAAGACCATTTCTATCCCGAAATCATTCATCCCGAAACGGGCGAACCTGTGGCTGATGGCGAAATGGGCGAGTTGGTTTTCACCAGCTTGACCAAAGAGGCCTTGCCCATCATTCGATACCGCACCCGCGATCTGACCCGCTTGTTGCCCGGCACTGCGCGCACCATGCGACGCATGGAAAAAATCACCGGCCGCAGCGACGACATGATGATTGTGCGAGGCGTCAATGTTTTCCCCTCGCAAATTGAAGAATTCATCTTGAAGCAGGCCGAACTCGCGCCGCATTACCAATGCGTCTTGACTCGTGAAGGCCCGATGGACAGCTTGCATGTGTTGATTGAAACCCGTCCGGGCATCGATCCGCAATCGCCTCAAGCACAAGCAGCAGCGCGCCAGTTGCAGCACGATGTCAAAACCTTTGTGGGCACCAGCATTGGTGTGGAGCTCAAAGCCGAGGGCGGCATAGAACGCAGTCAGGGCAAAGCCAAACGCGTGGTGGATTTACGAACCGTGAAGTAAAGAGCTCAACCCAGCCAGGCTTTGAGCTTGGCGGGGGCATCGATGCCCAAACGCCAAGTGCTGACTTCTGATGCCGCCGGCAAGTTCAAGTTCAGGCGCAGCAAACGCCGATCTCGGCTGATCAAAGTCGTCACTTTTTTTGCTGTGCCTGCATAAAGCGTCAGGTCGTCGATTTTTTTCATCCGCCAACTGCTGGCAGATTTGCCACCGACTTCTAAGCCCAACCATTCGTCGCCGGGTGCAAACCCAGCGTGATGCGCAGCACCGCCGTGCAGCACTTGTTGGATCTGCAGGCCGTTTTCTTCGCCGACCCGCAAGCCCAAGCGTTGCGCCAGTTGCGCTGGATCTTGATGCACGGCCACACCATGGGCGGCCAGCAAGCTCGCCAGTGGCAACTCACGCGTGCCATGCACCCAAGCTTTGAGTTCTCGCGCCCAAGATCGACCCGTGAGTTCTTGCAGCACAGCCAAGACATCGGCTTCTTGCATCGGGCCCGCCTTGCAGCGTTGCCACAAACCGCGCATGACATCGTCAAGCGTGACGGTGTGGCTGCGAACGCCATGCAGGCGCAAGCTCAAGTCCAAACACAGCGCCACCAATGCACCTTTGGTGTAGTAGCTCACCGTTAAATTGGCGGTGTTGGCGTCTTGGCGGTAATACTTGATCCAGGCATCAAAGCTCGATCGCGCCACGCTTTGCACTTGACGCCCCGGTGTTTGAAGCACTTGGTTGATGGTTTTGTTGATCAAGCGCAAATACTGGCTGTCATCGATCAATCCTGCTCGGCGCAACAACAAATCGTCGTAGTAGCTGGTGAAGCCTTCAAAAAACCACAGCAGCTCGGTGTAGTTTTCGCGTTGGTAGTCGTACTGCGTGAATTCGGCGGGACGCAAACGTTTGACATTCCACGTGTGGAAATACTCGTGACTGATGAGCCCCAGCAGCGTGATGTAGCCGTCGCTGTTTTTGCTTTGAGAAGTCCTCGGTAAATCGGCGCGTTGGCAAATGAGCGCTGTGCTGTTGCGGTGCTCCAAGCCCCCGTAACCTTCCGCCACCGCATTGAGCATGAAAACATAGCGCTTGAACGGAATTTTTGAACGTTGTTTGCCATGCCAAAACCCAATGGCGGTTTCGCAAATTTTTTGCGCGTCTCGCAGCAAATGTTCTCCATCAAACGCTGGCGTTGCACCGGCCACGACAAACTGATGCGTCACACCGCTGGCCTTGAATTCACCCGACCAGAAATCGCCCATCTCCACGGGGCAGTCCGCCAATTCGTCGTAATTGGCCGCGCTGTAAATGCCAAAACCTTTGGGGTTGGTTTTGACCGCCGTCAAACCTGTTGCAACGCGCCAAGCTCGTGTGTGTTCAGGGGCAACAAGCTCAAGTTGATGCGCCGACTGCGTTTGGTTTTGAACTTGCAAACACAAGCTGGTGGCGTTGAAAAAACCGCGTTGAGCATCCAACCAAGCCGTGCGTACCGAGTCGTCGTGGGCGTGAACTTGGTAGCGCAACACCAAAGGCGCATCGCTTTGCGATGCAATGTCCCACGTGCATTTGTCCAGTTGCGTGATGTCTACTTTTTGACCCGATTGGTGCGCTTGCAAGCCCATCAGCTGTTTAGAAAACTCACGCACCATGTAACTGCCGGCAATCCAGACCGGCAAGCTGACGCGTTGATTTGCGCTGGGTTGTGCAATGGTCAAAGTCACGCCATACAAATGGGCGTGTACGTCAGCAACTTCGATGCGGTAATGCACCGTGGGCAATGGCTGAGTTGAAGGCTGGGCGCGGCGCGACATGGTCGATCAGGTGGCTGCGGCGCCAAGCAGGCAGGCCAAGGTAGACACCACGGTCAAACGAAAACGCATCGTCATCCACTCGCGCAAACCCGCTTCAGGCCAAGTTTTGCGATCCACCAAGTAGCAAGCGATCAAGAGCAGACCAAACAAAGGCAGTCCCGCGTAAGCCGGCATCATCACGGCAATCCAAGCCACCAACGAAGGCACCACGCCCCAACTCATGTGCAATTTGCGATGTGGCGCGTTGTGGCGCAATCCGATGCCCCAATGTATTCCGCCTAAAAACGAGGTGATGGTCGCTGCATACGCCGACAAGGCCAGCGCCACATAGGGATGCGCTTCTGGTGTGACGATCCACAACAACACAGCCAGCACGACAAAGGGAACCAAGCCTGCGTAGCCCAAGCGCTGAATCAAGACACCGGCTTGGCTGTCGGGGGTGATGGGGGTGTAGGGCATGGTTATTTGCTGGCGTCAGCCAAAAGCTTTTCGATTTGGGTGGTGTTGATCGCACCAGGCACGCGGGTGCCGTCTTGCGCGATCAAGGTGGGCGTGCCATTGATTTTGTATTTGCGACCGAACTCGACGTTGCGGTCAATGGCCGCGGTGTTGCAGTTGCCGGCAGGCGGCGTTTGGTCGTTGCTCATGGTGTTGTGCCAAGCGCTGGCGGGATCTTTGGCGCACCAAATGGCTTTGGATTTGTCGACCGAGTTTTGTCCCAGGATGGGGTAGAGGAAGGTGTAGATCGTCACGTTGTCTACTTTGGACAAATCGCGTTCAAAGCGTTTGCAAAAACCGCAATTGGGATCTTCAAAAATGGCGAGTTTGCGTTTGCCGTTGCCCCGCACGATGGTGATGGCGTCCTTGAGCGGCAAGGCCGCAAAATCAATGGCTCCCAATTTGGCTTCGCGTTCCTCGGTCAGGTTGCGGCGCGTTCGGGTGTCGATCAAATTGCCTTGAATCAGAAAATTACCTTCTGCATCAGCGTAATAAAGCTCGTTGTTTTCTAGGCGCAGTTCGTACACACCATTCATGGGCGTGCGTGAGACCTCTTCAATTTTGGGCAGTTGTGGAATGCGTTCGGCAATGTTTTTGCGAATGGCTGCTTCTTGGCCTTGGGCGAAGACGCTGCTCATGCACAAACCCAACAAGGCGGTGCTTAACAATCGAAGATAACGTGTCATAAAAATACCAGTCTCACAAAAAAAATCAGTCGTCAATGCGTGGCTTGTTGCATGATCCAACGTTTGAGTTGGGACAAGGCATCAAAACCCTTCATGCCCCAATTGCGCAAAAGCTGCACGGTGGGGTTGGGGTGTGCAAACAAACGCTGCAAGCCATCACAAGCCAGCCAAGTGGGGGCCATGTTAGCTTTGCGGGCGCGCTCATAGCGTCGTAAAAATACGGTGTCGCCCACGCTGCGCCAGTAGTCAGCGCCTTGGCGGGCTGTCAACACTTGTGCCAATTCCGCGACATCGGCCAAGCCAAGGTTCAAGCCCAAACCTGCCAGGGGATGGATGTTGTGCGCGGCATCGCCCGCCAAAGCCCAGGCCTTGCCGTTGGCAAATCGCCCCGTCCATCGGTGCGCGCAAGCCAATTGCAAGGGCCACATGGCGCGTTCGGTGCTCAGTTGCATGTGTCCCACAACGCCGTGAGAAGCTTGTTCAAGCGCAAGCGCAAAGTCTTGCGATGTGGCCGCCAACATGGCGCTGGCGCGGGGTGGCGGCAGCGACCACACCAAGGCCACGGTATGGCCTTGCGCGCCTCCCAAAGGCAGCAGCGCCAAAATTTCCAACCCATGCTCGCCTTGCGTGAACCACTGAAAAGCTTGCCCTCGATGCGCAGCACTGCACTCCAAACGTGCTGCGACCGCGTGCTGCTGGTAGGGCAGCGTTTCGAAGTGAACCCCCAACTCTGCGCGACTGGCGCTGTGCCGACCTTCGCAAATGACCGTGAGCTCGGCTTGCGCTGCTTGGTTGAGCAACGTGATTTCGGGTTGAAAACGAACCGCTTGAGCCAATTGCGCTTCCAACACGGGCACATCGACCATCCAAGTCAAGCCTTGTTGGGTGTCGCTGTTGAAACGGATGAACCCACCGTCGTCGCCCCAAACCCGCATTTGTTGCACGGGCGTGGCGTGGGTGGCGTCTGGCCAGCAGCGCAAGTCGGTCAACAAGTCGCGCGAAGCGCTGTTGAGCGAGTAAGCCCGCACATCTTCTCGGGGCGAAGTGGGCGAAGTGACCAGCCCCACACGCAAACGCTGACGCGCCAGCAACAGCGCCAAACTGCGCCCCACCATGCCGTCGCCGCGAATGCAAATGTCAAACTTTTCAGCCATAACCGACGATTGTAGGAGGGCGCCTGCCAACCCTTTTGGGGGTGTGGCGGCTCGTTACAATCTGCGCCATTCTTGATTTATCCATACCCCGCGCCATTTTTAGCGTGTTTGAGGAATTCCCATGAGTTTGAAATGCGGCATCGTTGGCTTGCCCAACGTTGGCAAATCCACCCTGTTCAACGCCCTGACCAAAGCGGGCATCGCGGCAGAAAACTACCCCTTTTGCACCATCGAGCCCAATGTGGGCGTGGTTGAAGTGCCCGATCCACGTTTGCAGCAACTCGCCGAGATCATTCAGCCCGAACGCATCGTGCCCGCGATTGTCGAATTTGTGGACATTGCAGGCTTGGTGGCAGGAGCCAGCACAGGCGAAGGCTTGGGCAACAAGTTTTTGGCCCACATCCGCGAAACCGACGCCACCATCAACGTGGTGCGCTGCTTTGAAGACCCCAACGTGATTCACGTGGCCGGCAAGGTCGATCCCATTGCTGACATTGAAGTGATTCAAACCGAGTTGTGCTTGGCCGACTTGGCCGCGGTAGAAAAAGCGCTGCAACGCGTGACCAAAACCGCACGCTCGGGCGACAAAGAATCCATCAAGTTGGTGGCCATCTTGGAAAAATGCCAAGCTGCTTTGAACGAAACCAAGCCCGTTCGCACCCTTGATTTCAGCAAAGAAGAGCTGCCGCTGCTCAAGCAGTTTTTCTTGATCACCGCCAAGCCTGCCATGTTCGTGGCCAACGTGGCCGAAGATGGTTTTGAGAACAACCCATTGCTGGACCGCCTGAAAGAATTTGCCCTAGCGCAAAAAGCTCCCGTTGTGGCCATTTGCGCCAAATTGGAAGCGGAAATGAGTGAGATGAGCGATGAAGATCGCCAAATGTTCTTGGAAGAACTCGGCCAAGACGAACCGGGTTTGAACCGCTTGATCCGATCTGCTTACACCTTGCTGGGCTTGCAAACCTACTTCACGGCGGGCGTCAAAGAAGTGCGCGCCTGGACCATCCACGTGGGCGATACCGGCCCACAGGCCGCAGGCGTGATTCACACCGACTTCGAAAAAGGCTACATCCGCGCCCAAACCATCGCGTTTGACGATTTCATCGCTTTCAAAGGCGAACAAGGCGCGAAAGACGCCGGCAAGATGCGCGCTGAAGGCAAGGAATATGTGGTGAAAGATGGGGACGTGATGAACTTTTTGTTCTCGTCTTGAATCGCGTTTACTGCGTCCATTCAAAACTTTGAGCCCCATCGCTCATCAGCACATGCTGTGCGGTGGTTTTGCAAAACCACCTTTGTTCTGATTCGCGCAGCTCGTTCATGCGTAAAACCCGTGGGTTAAATACGGCGGCACACAAATGACCGGGTGCGCGTACCGACTCGTAACGTATCCATTGCACGGTGTCTTGTTCGCGTATCAACGCCCCCAAAGCTTGTGAGCTGGTGTAGTCGTTGGGATGAGTCCATTGGGCACGAGCTTGTACCCAAGGTTGTGCAGTCAAATCAATGGCTTCACCTTGCACCGTGGCTTGAAACAAGGTGTGCTGCGTGACCACTTCGGTGTTGACCAATCCTGAGCTGTCTTGAACGAAGCGCATTCGCCAATAAGCCAATTCTGCGCATACGGCATAGACACTGGCTGCGCCATACCAAAGGCCAGACTCATGCGCACGCCGAAAGCGCGAGGCCTGTTGCGGTCGGTAGCGAAAAGGCGTGCTCAGCAAATAAGGCAAGTTATTGGCCTGTGGTGGAAAAGGCGGCTTGCTGCTTTCTAGCAACGACTCCAGTAAATCTTGCTCGGCATGGTTGTCCACCAAACGCAGCGTGGCGGCAATGTGCTGTGTTTCCACGCCCCGCCAAGCCTCCATGGTCAGCGGTCTGTGGTGATCAGCGACCCAGTTGGTTTGCCATAGCGTGGCTTCGGCTGTCACGCTGGGGCTCGCATGCCATCTAGGTAAGCCAGTGTGCTGACCAAACCCTCGGGACTTTCTAGCAACTTGGCAGGAACGCCTTGCAACGCCTTGTTGTGCGTGTGTATCCAAGCTAAGCGTTTGGTCTCATCGCCACCCACCAGTGGGTCGAGTGATCGGTACACCCGCACCAGCAATAAAGCCAGCTGCCCCTCCTTGGAGCTGGGGTCGATTCCGCGCCCAGCGCGAATGCGGGTGATGGTGGGCTCGCTCAGGCCAATCACGCGGGCCAGAGCGGCATTGGTGAGCTTCAGTAATTCGGCAGTGCGCACGGTGGCTTTGGCCAAGACAGCTGCGGCTTCGGGGTTGGTTTTGAGAAGGGCTTGCATCGCTTAATCCTTTCTATAGAAAGAATACTACAAATAATCAATCATTTGATTGATTGTGGTGTTTGAGCAGCGGAATTAATTCAAATAAGTCATAAATTATTAATTTGTATGCAAATTTAATATCGAAAATACCGCCTCGAATTACTTGGCTACGTTCAACAAAATTTCTAGAGTCGTGGCAAATGGATAGCCTTGTTGGGCGGTATCTGGTAGGTCAGGAATGGCTGCTAAATCCCACTGCAGGTCATGGAAAGCGGGTGACGGCTCAACTTCAAAAACTAAATACGCTTCGCGACTTGGCTCGGAGGGGTAGCCACTGGCAGTGAGTTGCTTCTTGTTCAACAAGCTGGGTCCAAGCACAGTGTTGCGCACACGCATTAAGCGAGGCAGTCCTAGCCCGTCAACTCCATGCAACAGCAAATACTTCGCGCTGACTACTTCAGGCGTTAAGCGCAAGCCACCTTCTGTGGCGCCCATGCGGAAGTTGTACAAGCCTTTTTCTAAAATCCAATTCAGATGCTGCTTGTCTTTGCACCAACCCACTAGCACTTGTGTGTCGGCTGGGGGGGTGTGTCGCTGGTCTTGTTCCCATTTCTCGGGCATTGTGTTGTAAAGCTCTCGCTTTTCCTCGTTAAGGGGAAAGCCTTTGTCTTTGTGTTGGTAGCTTTTGAAGGCTTCGTATGTTTGGCGCTCGCGCGCCGTGGTGCGGTCGCATACATGAGCCACCACATCACATAAAAACTTTTGCAAAGCTTGTGTGCCGTTGCCGGGGCGAAGTGCAAAAGCGCCTAAGCCCGGTAAAACCTCATGGAAACCTTGAAATGGTTCACCATCTTGCTTATCGCCGGGGTACACCACATAGGCGCCGTGCGAGCGGCGAATGGCATCGCGGTAAGCGTGCATCTTGAGTAGGTCTGCTCGCTTGTAGGTGCCAGATGCTTCGGCCTGTTTGATCTCGTCCTCTTCGGTTGCAACTGTCTCATCGTCTGTGCCTTGTGCATCTGTGGGAGAAGACAAAAGAGATGCGGCTTGTTCTAACCGGTACTTGGCATCGAAATGCACGTGCACCATCAACTCTTGTGCTTCGGCTTGTGCTTCGGTGAATCCCACGGGCCACAAGCTAAGCGTGTAGTCGGGGCGCATGTGTTTTGTCCAAGATCCGGTTTGGCTAGTTGTTTTGTTGCT
Source organism: uncultured Burkholderiales bacterium (assembly GCA_903925445.1). Taxonomy (GTDB): domain Bacteria; phylum Pseudomonadota; class Gammaproteobacteria; order Burkholderiales; family Burkholderiaceae_C; genus Limnohabitans. The sequence goes on from CAIYFE010000349.1 coordinate 11,532, forward strand.
GCTGAAAGTTCGGTTGTAGCTGAAGCGCACTTCCAGTTCGCGGCCTGGTTGTTTGGATGTGCCGCTCAGTGGCAAATGCCGACCCGCACGCAGCATGAGACCGAAGCCGTCACCGGGGGGTGCAATTAAGGTTTTGATGTCTGGCATGTCCAGCTGGAACACAAGCTCAACTGTGCGCAACAACTCAAAAAATACCCAGTACTCATACAGCGTGGCCACATCGCGCTGGCCCATGCCGTAGACCTTTTCTCCTCCCTCCCACACCAGCTTGGCTGCCATGGCAAAGCTTGTCCACGCTTGCAGCACTTGGCGGTAGCCTTCGCGGCGTTGCAGCGTTGGGCTGCCCAGTGGCAAAAAGGTGGGCTCACCCGCGTGTCGCAGAGCATCGCACCCCAAAGTTTGGTCTAGCTTATTGGTTAGCGCGTCTAGCTCATGGCGCAAACGTTCATGCTTTGTGGTTTGCAAAGCTTCTTTGTTGCGCATTTCTGCCAAAAACTGGTGAAAGTTGCGCAACGCAAACTTCACAAAGCGGTTCTCGGGCGTGTCTGTTGTACGGCTGTTTTGTCGCCCGTTGATGCGTTCGGGCAAAGTGGGCAACACCGCATGCAAACTGTGGCCTTGGGGCACCGCCATGCGGCGGCTGCTTGATGCCAACTGTCGCATCAACTTGCCCGATGGCCTGAACCCGCGCACCGTGGGTTGTTGGGATTCTTCTTGCGTCCATGTTTCGTGTGGGTGGCTGGCTATGCGTTGCAAAGCATGTTCAAAACTAGGTGTGTTGAGCAGTGCACGCACAAACGCAAACTGCTGACCCAGGGTGGTTTCGTCGCCGTTGGGCGTGGCCTTGAAGTCGGATGCCCCTTGCCAGTCTTGCAGCAAGCCTACGCAATGCTTGATGATGTCGTTGAGCATCAGTTGGTAGTCGGTGCGGTAATCCAGCTTGCGCGAGCGCACCTCAATGCGCGCAGTACCCACGGGCTGGCCATTTGAATCTTGCACCGTTAAGTTGAGCGTGCCGGTGGCTAGGCCGGGGTTTAGCACACCGCAGTGCTGCCGCGCTGGTAACTTGCTTTGCAACACCACATCGGTGCTTGCCCCCCAGCTAGTGGGCAACAGCTGCCAAGTTTTTTGAGTTAACTCGTATTCGTAGCGAGCGCCCTCTAGCACCTGCAACTCAGCCTCGCCTTGTGCCGCGGCCTGCGCAGCTGGCAACTGCACCAATGCTTCTAGGCCCTTTCCAAAGTCGGCCTTACCCATAGGCACCAGCACTAACTGGCCAATGGCATTGCCTTGGGTATCAACAATCGTGGCATGTGCCATGTGTGTTGGCCTGCCGATCAGTTCTCAGCGAAGCTCGTGAAGCCTTCGTCTTTCAGGCGCTTTTGCATGCGCTCAACTTTGTTTTGGGTCAGTGGCAATTCGTGCTCGTCGGCAAACTTTTTCAATGTTTCCAACACGCCAGAGAGCTTGCGTGCAGAGCCGTGCAGTTTGGGCATGAGTTTTTGCATCACTTGGGCATCAAGCGCATCTTTATAGTCCCAGTTGTCACCGCTCAGTTCGCGGTGGATGGCTACAAATCTTGCAATTTCTTTGGCGCTGCGATAACCAAACTCGGCACCTACTTCAGCCAGTGGCGCAAACAATTCAATCAGGTTTTGTTGTAGCTGCGCCATCACGGTCGCGTCGAGGGCGGCGTCTAACTGAGCACGGGCGACAAAAGCCTCTGCATAGTGAACACCTTCGCCCGCGATATCTTTCACGCCGATAGACTTCGTAGGGTT
>CAIYFE010000350.1 GCA_903925445.1 uncultured Burkholderiales bacterium
AATCAAGAGGCTTTCACGCCGGACGGATATTTCAAGACGGGTGACATTGGCGTGTTCGATGCCGAAGGTTTCTTGAAAATCGTGGATCGCAAAAAAGACATGATTTTGGTCTCGGGTTTCAATGTCTTTCCCAATGAAATTGAAGCAGTGGCCACCAGCTGCCAAGGCGTGGCCGAATGCGCATGCATTGGCGAACCAGATGAGAAAACTGGCGAGGCCGTCAAATTGTTTGTGGTCAAAGTCCAAGGGGCAAGCCTGACACAAAACGATGTGTTGGAGCACTGCAAAAAGTATTTGACCGCTTACAAAATTCCAAAAACTGTCACGTTTTTAGAGGCCTTGCCCAAGTCCACGGTGGGCAAAATTTTGCGCCGCGAACTTCGTAAAGTCAGTTAACCCCACTTGGCGTCACTGCTGGAGACTTCATCCATGAGCACATTCAACCTTGCCGAAACCCACACCGTGCACAACGTCTCGCACGAACTGGTGAATTACAACCTGTTTGAACAAGATGCCGCCTTGCAAGAGGCCGTGGTGCGCGAGGGAGCGGCCTGGGCTTGCCAAGAGCTCAGCAGTTTTGGCGCCATGCTTGGCACGCCCGAGTATTTGGAATTGGGTACGCTGGCCAACCGCTATGCGCCTGAGTTGGACACCCACGATCGTTTTGGTCATCGCGTGGATGGGGTGCGATTTCATCCGGCCTACCACCAGCTCATGAAAACCGCGATTGAGCACGGCTTGCATGCCTCACCGTGGCAAACGCCGCGTGCGGGTGCGCATGTGGCTCGTGCAGCCAAAACTTACATGCACACCCAAGTGGAAGCGGGTCATGGCTGCCCCATCACCATGACCTTTGCTGCTGTGCCAGCCATTCAACACACGCCTGCACTGGCTGGGTATTGGCTGCCCAAAATCAAGGCCGCTGTGTACGACCCGCGCAACGTGCCCGATGCGCAAAAACAAGGCGTCACCATTGGCATGGCCATGACCGAAAAGCAAGGCGGCTCGGATGTGCGCAGCAACACCACCCAAGCCCATCCTGTGGGCTCAGGCGGTGAGGGGCAAGCCTATGAATTGGTGGGGCACAAGTTTTTTGTTTCTGCCCCCATGTGTGATGCGTTTTTGGTGTTGGCCCAAGCGCCGGGCGGTTTGTCTTGCTTTTTGTTGCCACGCTGGAAACCCGATGGCAGCAAAAACGCGATGCAAATCGTGCGCTTGAAACGAAAAATGGGCAATGTGTCCAACGCCTCCAGCGAAACCGAGTTGCGAGGTGCGTTTGCCTGGATGCTGGGCGAAGAAGGGCGGGGCGTGCGAACCATCATTGAAATGGTGGCCATGACGCGCTTTGACTGCATGGTGGGCTCCAGCGCCGGCCAGCGCGCGGCCTTGTCACAGGCGCTGCACCATTGTGAAAACCGATCGGCTTTTGGCAAAACCCTCCATCAGCAACCCTTGATGCGCAATGTATTGGCCGATCTGTGTTTGGAGAGTGAAGGCTCATTGGCCTTGTCAATGCGCGTGGCGCGTGCCTTGGACCATGCCAGCGATCCGCACGAACAAGCCTTGATACGGCTCATCACCCCAGTGGGCAAATACTGGATTTGCAAGCGCACCCCCAACCACGCCTACGAGGCGATGGAGTGCATCGGCGGCAGTGGCTTGATGGAAGACTCTGTGTTGCCACGTTTGTTGCGCGAGTCCCCCGTCAACTCCATTTGGGAGGGCAGCGGCAATGTGCAATGTTTGGATGTGTTGCGTGCCTTGCAAAAATCACCATCAACCGTGCAAGTGTTTTTTGATGAGTTAGCCAAAGCCAAAGGCGCGAACTCGCATTTGGACCGATATGTGATTGACTTGAAAAACGAGTTCAAAGTCATGGACCAATTCGAATACCGAGCCCGCGCATTGGTCGACCGCATGGCCTTGGCGTTGCAAGCGGCCTTGTTGGTTCAGCAAAACAACCACGCAGTGGCCGACGCATTTTGTGCCTCGCGCTTGACTGCGCAAGGCCACCACAACTACGGCGCATTGCCCACAGGGGTGGATTGCGAGGCGATTCTTGCCAGAGCCACGCCGCATGCAAGCGCAGGATAGCGCGCAGGATCAAACCTGCACGCCACCCAAATGCGCCTAAGCGTTCCAACGCGTGTGAAATTTGCCTTCTCGGTCAATGCGTTGGTAGGTGTGCGCGCCAAAGTAGTCGCGCTGCGCTTGCAGCAAGTTGGCGGGCAAACGGGCTGATCGGTACGCGTCGTAATACGACAAGGCGCTCATGAAGGCGGGGGCAGGCACACCTTGCAAAGCCGCTTGCGCCACCACTTCGCGCAGATCTTGTTGGGCGTCGTGCATCAAGCGTGCAAAGTGGCTGTCAACCAGTAAATTTGGAATGTCAGGCACTGCATCAAAAGCGCGGCGAATGTCTTCGAGCAGTTGCGCGCGAATGATGCAACCAGCGCGCCAAACTTTGGCAATGCGTTCGTAAGACAAATTCCAGCCGTACTCGCGGTCGGCGGCGCGCATCAAGGCAAAGCCTTGGGCATAGGCGCAAATTTTGGCTGCCAAAAGTCCTTGGCGAATTTTGGGCAACAAGAGAGCCGCTTTGTCATGGTGTTGGGGTTTGGGCCCTGTGAGCACGCGCGAAGCGGCCACGCGTTCGGTTTTGAGGGCGCTCACCGTGCGTGCAAACACGGCGTCGGCGATGGTGGGCGCTGTCACGCCCAGATCGAGCGCCACCTGGCTTGTCCATTTGCCCGTGCCTTTTTGTTCGGCGGTGTCCAAGATCATGTCAACCAGTGCTGCTTGGCTTTCTGGGTCTTGGGTGGCCAAAATGTCAGCGGTGATGCCAATCAAGTAGCTGCCCAGTTCGCCTTGGTTCCAATCGCGAAACACCTCGCTCATTTGCTGAGGGGAGAGTCCCAGCAAATGGTGCATGAGCCAATAGGCTTCGCAGATCATTTGCATGTCGGCGTATTCGATGCCGTTGTGCACCATCTTGACAAAATGGCCGGCGCCGCCCGGGCCCATCCAATCGCAACAGGGTTGTCCGTCGTCGGCCTTGGCCGCAATGGCTTGGAGCATGGGCGCCACCAGCGGCCAGGCTTCGGGTGAACCACCGGGCATCAGCGCGGGGCCTCGCAAAGCGCCTTCTTCGCCACCGCTCACGCCCGAGCCCACATACAAAATGCCCGTGCCTTGGAGTGAGGCCAGTCGCCGGGCGGTGTCGCTGTACAGGGAGTTGCCACCATCTATGACGATGTCACCCGCGCACAACAAGGGACGCAACTGCTGGAGCACTTCGTCAACCGCTTGACCCGCAGGCACCATCAACAAAATGCGCCGTGGCATTTGCAAGCTGGCCACCAGCTCGTTCAGGGTGTCGGCACACTGGGCTTGCAGTCCTTGTGTGCGCTTTGCAAATTGGATGCGTTTGCCTGCGTCAAGGTCAAATCCGCAAACGGTAAAACCGTGACTTTCGAAATTCAAGGCGAGATTTTCGCCCATGACGCCCAGGCCAATCAGGCCCAGGATTTGGGAGGAGGTGTTGCTCATCAGGGTGTCCAAAAACCAATCGCTGCGTTCAGCAAAACGCGTATTGTCGATCAACCCAGACTTGTCCAACTAAGTAGGTAAATAGCGCTCGACAAGCGCCAACCAAAAAGCCGCGCCCGTGGCGATGTTGTCGTCGTTGAAATCGTAGCCAGGGTTGTGCACCATGCAAGCACCGGCGCTGTCTTGGTCGCCGTTGCCGATGAGCAAGTAGCTGCCTGGAATTTTTTCAAGCATGAAAGCAAAGTCTTCGCTGCCTGTGACGGCTGGGCCGTGCAGGGTCACGCGCTCGGGCCCCACCAAATCCAGCGCCACTTGGCGGGCAAAGTTTGTTTCTGGCACGGCGTTGACCAACACGCAATAACCAGCGCGCCAATCGACCTCGGCCCTGACGCCAAAACTTTCAGCTTGGGCGGCCACCAAGGATTTGATGCGTTGCTCCAGCAAGCGGCGCACCTGTGGGTCGAGTGCGCGAACGCTCAGCTCCAACGTGGCCAATGCTGGAATGACGTTGTTGGCCTGACCCGCATGCATGGCACCCACGGTCACCACGGCGGTGTGCAAGGGATCGACGTTGCGTGCCACAACGGTTTGCAGCGCCATGACGATGGAGGCCGCAGCCACCAACGGATCTGCCGCACGATGCGGCATGGCGCCATGTCCGCCCGTGCCATGCACGCGAATGGTGACGTAGTCGCTCGATGCCATGGCCGCACCATCGCGAAACACAAAGTGACCTTGCGGCACTCCGGGCATGTTGTGCATGGCAAAAACGGCATCGCAGGGATGGCGTTCAAACAAACCATCGTCCATCATGCGCACCGCACCCCCACCACCTTCTTCGGCAGGCTGAAAAATCAAGTTCAAAGTGCCATCAAACGCGCCATCGTGGGCAATGGCTTTGGCCGCAGCCAACAACATGGCGGTGTGGCCATCGTGACCGCAAGCGTGCATCAGACCAGGCGTTGTGCTCGCCCACGCCACGCCCGAGGTTTCTTGGATGGGCAGGGCGTCCATGTCGGCGCGCAAACCCAAACGGCGGTCGCTTTGACCTCGCTTGAGCGTGCCTACAACCCCCGTGCCCCCCAAGCCACGGTCAACGGCATAGCCCCAACTGGCCAGCTTGGTGGCAACCAAATCAGAGGTGCGGTGCTCTTCAAAGGCCAACTCGGGGTGTTGGTGAATGTCGTGGCGCAGCTGAATGAATTCACCCACGCGGCTGCTGATGGCGTCGCGCAAATAGGTCATGTCATTGAGGCTGCAAGTTGATGGACTTGGCAATCGCTCTGAACTGCGCGGTGCCATCGGCATAGGCTTTGTCCACTTCTTGCAGAGACAAAGGCTTGGGCACCAATTGGCTGTTGGCCTCCAAACCAGCACGCACGGCAGGATCGCTCAATGAGTCGGTGATGGCTTTGTGAATGACCTGCACCAAAGGCTCGGGCGTGTCTTTTTTCACAAAGTAACCCGTCCAAATGTTGAAGGTGAAGTTTTTCAGGTTTTTGCTCTCACTGATGGCAGGGTAGTCTTTGACCGACTCCAAACGCTCGCTGTTGAGCATGGCCAACACTTTGAGCTTGCCTTGCTTTTGCAACTCGTCGTAAGCCTTGCCAAATGGCGCCAGAAAAATGTCCACCTGCCCACCCAACAAATCTTGGTTGGCTGGAGCCGAACCTTTGTAGGGCACGTGTGTCATTTCAATGTGGGTCACTTTGGACAAGTGTTCGCCCAAGAGGTGATAAAACGAGCCCGGCCCCACGCTGGCATAAGTGATGGGGTGTCCTTCTTTGGCTTGCTTGCGGGCGTATTCAATGAACTCATCGACGTTTTTGACGGGCAAGTCTTTGCGTGCCAAAAAGCCAATTTGTGCGGTTGCAATCATTTGCACCAAGCGGAAATCTTCGCTTTTGAACTTGACCGCAGAAATGGCCAAGGGCGCCAAGATCAACTCGTTGGGAGAACCCTGAAAAATGATTTGACCATCCGAAGGGGAATTCAAAACTTTTTGCGCGGCAATCGAGCCACTGGCGCCGCCTAAGTTTTCTACGATCACGGGTTGCCCAAAGTTTTTGGACAACGTGGTGTTCACCGTGCGTGCAATCACATCGGACAAGCCGCCAGCGGGGTAGGGCACCATCAAGGTGACGGGTTTGCTGGGGTAAGTTTGTGCGCCCAATGAGCCTGCCAACAGCAGACCCACCAGCCAAGTGCCGCAGGTTTTGAAAGAAAAGGTCATGTCTCGCTCCGTG